>JACDAE010000802.1 GCA_013695595.1 Ktedonobacteraceae bacterium
GGTTTTGCCGCATTCGTAGCTATCTTTCGACGCTGCGCAAACAAGGTCTCCATTTGCTCAATGCTTTGGAGGCAACGTTCCGTGGTCAACCCACTCTCCCTTCTTTCAAGGCACCCTGATTAGTTACAAATATTATAAGAACGATGAGATCACGCTTGCTCGTGATTTGCGCTGGATGGGTATCATTTTACGGCGGACAGATTGTGTTTCGAAGGGGGATAAACGAATGATCCAGGAGCGATTAAGTATGTATGATGACCTGATGGAAAACGATCCTGAAATGCAACGCCTACGTGCGAAATACAAAACTGAAGGACTGGCAGAAGGGAAGGTCGAAGGGAAGGCAGAAGGGAAGGTCGAAGGGAAAGCCGAAGGGATGCAGGAGACAATTTTGACCTTTGTAGAGGCCCGCTTCCCTGCCCTGACAAAGCAGGCACGGCAACGCATTTCTCAGATGAGAGATGCTGATGAATTGCGGAATCTTTTTGGGCAACTCATCAGTATCTCTGATGAAGTAAAAGCGCGTGAGTTGTTCTCCATATAGCATGCTTACGTGTCGATAACACTCTCTTGAAATAGGATAATACATCCATTAAATCAATAAACGTATCATCCTACTTCAAGAGAGTGAAAACACGTTTCGCTTAAACCACTCCTCTCTGAGGATTGCATAGAGATATTCATCGCCCCACTTGCCCTTGAACCAGATATTCTGGTGAAAATGACCTTCGCGTCTCATCCCAATGCGCTCAAGTAAGGCGACGGAGGCAGCATTCTCGCAGTCAGTAATTGCAATAATGCGATGGAGGTGAAACCTCGTAAACACGTAGGTAAGCAGACATGAGATGGCTTCCGTCGCAAACCCTCGCCCCTGGTAGGCGCGTGCGAGGGTATACCCAATTTCTGCCTGATGTCTGTCATGCTCGTTTATAATAAAGTAACAGTCTCCAATAAGCGCTCCCGTTTCCTTATATTCGATAGCAATCTGCATTCCCTGTCCTGGTATGTCCGGTTGGATCGATTGCTGTTCGCGTAGAAATGCCTCTGCCTCTTCTTGACTGATCCCTTCCCAACTCTGGTATCTAGCGACCATAGGATCGTTGCGATAAGTGATGAATGCTGGCAGGTCAGATTCTATAAAGGGTCTCAAACGTAATCTAACTGTTTCATCTGTGATGAAATTGACATCAGCCATAGACACTCCTTCTTTAACTTCTACCTCTGTTGGAGAGTGTCTTCTGTGAACTTGTAATGATTTTGACATCCTGGTATCATTCCATTTACACACACAATTTTTTACAGGACGCCTCTCTAGAGCTTTCACAGAAGGATAGACGCTCATGCCCATGTCGAAGCGGTGTATACCTTATACGCCCCGCAATCGCGAACTTAAGGATACCACTTTTGCCCTCATCACCACGGCGGGAGTGCACCTACGCGACCAGGAACCATTTGATGTTAATGGCGACAATAGCTCACGCCTGATCCCCGGTGATGTCGAGAGCAACCAGCTTATGGTCACGCATGAGCACTACGATCATCATGACGCCGATGAAGATATCAACTGTGTCTTTCCCATCGATCGTCTGCGCGAACTGGCCGCTGAAGGGATCATCGCCGGAGTCGCGACAAAACACCTCGGCTTCATGGGCTATACCCAGAATTTTCGCGATCTGTACGAACGGGCCGCTCCTGAAATGGCTCGCACCATCCTACGCTCGAATGCTGGTGGCGTGATCCTTACGGCAGGTTGCCCCCTCTGCCACAGAGTCGTCTGCGCCATCGCTCGCGAGGTGGAGATGACCGGCATCCCGACCGTTCTTATAACGGTTTCGCTGGAGCAATCCAGACAGGCTGGTCCACCAAGAGCCATCGCACCCTATCATTTCAAATTGGGGAATAGCCTGGGAGGTCCCCATCAAAAACATCTTCAACGAGAGGTGCTACTGGATGCCCTAAAGCGTTGGGAAGCCCGCGAAGAACCAGGCCAGATCGCGGAAATCGAGTACCCAGAATATGATAGCAGTTCCTGGCAACCCATCGACCTGCAAGAGGGATAAAATGTCAGATACCCTCTGGCCAGCTTCACACTGATAGATCTATCAGGCGAGTCCGATCTGCCGCGCCTGCAGAGCGGCGTCCCAGAAGGCGGCTATTTCGATGAGCAGGTCGCCGTCCCACTTGACGGTCTGGACGAACTCGACATCAAACGCTTTTCCTGTCGGGGCGATCACGTTGCCATCGGGGAGGATCATCTCCCCGGTAAAAGTCCCTGTGGTGTGGGTGACAACGGTGATCCAGTCGCCGCTTCCGAACTGGATTGGGTATGGGTCGTTGTACACGTGGACGTCGGGGAAGATACGGAACATCTGCCCCATCGTCTTGGCGTGCGCTGCCCGTCCGTAGATTGGCTCTGCGTTCCCTGTGGTGTGCGCGACCATGTCTGGATGGTGTACCGCGTCCATCGCTGCGAAGTCGCGGGCGTTGAAGGCGTCATCGCCTTTCTTCATGAGTTCGAGCAGGTGTGCGGTACGGCTGGTGTTTGGGGTTGTGGTGTCCATGATAACTCCTTTTTCGATAGTTTTTTCGCTGTCGATGTGAAGCGAGCGTTCTACGCTCGCTTCACATCGACATAGCAAGTATGGACGATATCTCGTGTTCGTACAAGTACGCAGTTTTTTGTGCTATACTTACAAAAAGGGAACTATTAGAGGATAAGCAGGAGGAAGCAGTGGCAGAGCAAAAGTATTGGTGTGCCATAGAGGTGCTCACAGGCGCGATTGGTGGCAAGTATAAGGCAGTCATCCTGTATCATCTCATGCATGGAACGAAACGCTTCAATGAACTTGGACGACTCATTCCTGAAGCTTCTCAGCGGATGCTCACGCAACATCTTAGAGAGCTCGAGCACGATGGCCTCCTCCATCGAGAGGTCTATAGAGAAGTACCTCCACGCGTCGAGTACTCCCTGAGTGAACTTGGTCATGCCTTGCAACCCTTGTTGGTACAAATGCAAGATTGGGCTAAGCAGCATATGGTGAAAGAGGTAGTATCTTAGTATGTTAGAGGTTCACTTCACTTTATGAATGTACAACATCCACGCGTGTTAATTATCCACGGACCTAATTTGAATACACTTGGCTCACGTCAGCCCGAAATTTATGGCCGTACAACCCTGACCCAGATCAACGAGCGCTTACAGGCTTATGGAGCTGAAAAAGGCTATGAGATCGTCACATTTCAATCCAACCACGAGGGCGCACTCATCGATTTCTTGCAGGCTGAAGCACAGAATTGCGTTGGGATTGTGATCAATCCAGGTGGATTGACTCACACAAGTGTCAGCCTGCGCGATGCTCTGGCCGCCACTGATCGACCTATTATCGAAGTGCACCTCTCGAACATCCATGCCCGTGAAGCATTTCGCCATACTTCATATATAGCCCCTATCAGCAAGGGCCAGATCGCCGGACTTGGGAGCGCAGGCTATATGTATGCGCTGCAATCTCTTATTGAGATGCACTCTCTTTGATTGATGCAGGGAAGACTCAGGCGAGTGTGCGCAAGGCGTCGAAGAGGTTTTCGTTGTCTGGCATCTCGCCAGGAGAATACATAATTTCGATCGAACGAATAATCCCCTCTTTGTCAATCACAAATAATGCACGCTCGGCCATACCGGCAGGGTGGCGCACCCCATAAAGATCGACGGTCTGACCCTGGGGATAGTAATCAGATAGCAAGGGGAACGTCGTTGCCATCGACTTTTCCCAGGCTGCCAGCGCGAACTGACTATCCTGGCTGATACTGACAACCTCTGTGTCAAAATCTTTGAAGCGATCCAGCTCTGCTTCGTACGATGGAAGTTGGGCCGAGCAAACACTGCTGAACGCGTATGGCACAAATGCCAACACAACATTCTTTTTGCCTCTGAAGGTGCTCAGACGCCACTCGTTTTTAGCTGCCGTCTTAAGCGTAAAATCTGGTGCAACGTCTCCCACCTTTAACGTTTTGCTCTCAGTACGATTGCGACTATCCATTTTTGTAATCCTTTGTCCCAAACTATACGTGTCCCTAGTCGAATATAGAAACGTGACTGTAATAGCTCGTCACTCGTCTTGCACAGTGCAAAATGCACATGCAAAGAGGGATGTGCTGTTCGGGATTGTAGCATTGCCTTATGACACTGTCAAATGGCAAGAGAAGGGACGGCGGGACTCTTGTGGCAAGAACATGTACGACCAGAATCTAGCAGTAAAATCAGAAAGTTTTTAACACCTCTCTTCGATGCACTTTTGAAAACAGATGGTGCCGCAGCCTATGTTCCTATTATATTCGTCACCATATCCATTTTTATTGGCTCCTCCTGGCAGGTCTTTTTATCGGCCTCTGATCCGGCTCGTTATCAATGTTATGCTCTGACATTCTGGTTCGGAAGCAACGCTCTCCACCTGCTTCCGGCTGCCCAATGCGCTTTTTTACAGGCGACGCTTTCCTCTGCACTGCCACCATTTCATATGTTGCCTGTGGAATACCCACCTCTGACACTGTTGCCCTTTTCACTCGCACTGCTGGTTCCACTCTCGTATTATCAACTGGCGATTGCTTTTATGATGGCCCTGGCCGCCGTTTTGATTTACTGGTTGCTCTTACAGTATGGTCCGCGCGGTGCCGCACTGATGTTTGCCATCAGCCTTTTCGTTGGCGCGGTAGGAACAGCACAAAGCCGTTTTGATCTCCTCCCAGCGGCTCTGACTCTGCTCTGTGTGATTGCCGTTGAACGGAAACACTGGACTTCGGCCTATGTTGCGCTGGCCTTTGGAGTGCTCCTCAAAATCTATCCGCTCTTGTTCCTTCCGGCCCTTTTTTGTGCGGAACAACGCTTTCTCGAACGTCTGCCGGTACCCCAAAAATCACTTAGATCACTGCCACGCCAGCTATGGGCGGTTGTATATTCAGCCAGACGATGGCGCTGGAACAATATGCTTCTCTGTCTCGGCATCATTATGGGGATTACGGGCTTTTTTGCCCTTCTCAATTTCCACGGAGCTGTTCTTACACAGATCGACTACTTTGTGCGTCGCCCTGTACAGGTAGAATCTGTGGAGGCCACACTGCTCTGGCTGGCACAAGGAGCGGGTTTTCTACTGACAATCGGCGAAAGCTACGGTTCGCTCAATATCATCAGCGCCCTGTCTGGGGTTGTTTCGTCGCTGGGGACATTCTTCCTGGTTACGGGTTATCTCTTTATTCTTTTCATGCAATGGCGTGGCAAACTTGATACAACACAGACAACCATCGCTATTGTGCTGGTCTCTATCGTCACCGGCAAGGTCTTTAGCCCTCAATATCTCATCTGGTTGATGCCGCTATTAGCCTACGCGGGCGCATACGATGCCTTCTGGAACGTCTGTTGGGGCATGGTCTCCGTGCTGACCAGTTATACCTTGCTTTTTCTCTACACCAAGCCGGTTACCGATGTGCGCGATATCCCCCTGTTGTCCGGCTTTTTTGAGACGATCAGTATACGCAATGCTTTTTTTGTATTGATTACGCTTGCCTATCTCTTCAACTGGTTTCATGCTCGGCAACGCAGGCCGCTCCCCTTTGTGCCTGGAGGGAAAGTCACGCGACCCTTGAAGGATCTCCTGACGTTTCAGAAGGAGCGGCCAGAGACATTCTAAACGACTACTTGCTAACTGAGGCCATGGTACGCTCCGCAGACACCCCTTTTTTGGCTGCCTGATACCAGCGTATGCCCTCGGCAATCCCACGGTAAATATCGTACTGCGGCTCATAGCCCAGGTCCCGGCGTGCCTTGTCAATCGAGAACCATTGATCGCCTCCGATCAAGGTGATCCCATAGGTTGTCAATGGAGGAGGAGCTGCATCGCGTCTGCCCATGCGCTGCCATGCGATCTCAGCCGCCCGCCCGGCGGCATACAGTGCAGCATATGGCACATGGCGGGTGAGCCGTGGTACATTCAGCGTATCGGCCACTGCATCCATAAATTCGCTCTGCGTAACGCGCCGATCATCCCCCAGCGTATAGGCCTTCCCAATGACGCGCTCATCGGCATCACCGGCTTTGATCAGCCCCTGTGCCACATCTCGCACATATACAGCCGGCACCACGTTCTTACCAGAACCAATGATGAAATATTTGCCCGACTCAACGCGTGCCACAAAACGACCGAAGCTGGCATCATCACGCGGCCCATAGATCCAGGCTGGACGTACCGTCACAACGGGTGCACCAGAACCCTGCACCAGGTCAGCAATAAGTTTTTCACCTTCAATCTTGGTGCGGCTATAAGGATTATCTTCCGCATGATAGGGGTGATCCTCGCTTATCACGCCATGGAGATGGTGCCCATAGACCGTAATAGAGCTGGTATGCACAATACGCTCGACACCCGCATCCATCGCCGCTCGAATCAGATCCGCAACCCCCCATACATTCACGGCCTTGTAGACGCTCTCCGCTCCCCAGGGACCCGTTTTGGCCGCAACATTATAGACACGTTGCACACCCTGCACTGCATTCTTCAAGGATGCCGCATCCGTGAGATCACCATGCACAATTTCCACACCCTCCAACGTACGCAGACGACTTACATCTTCCACCGGCCTGACCATTGCACGCACTTCATCGCCACGCTCTACCAACATATCAATAAGATGACCACCCAGAAAACCAGCAGCACCCGTTACTAATACTTTCATTATGCTAACACCTCGCAAATAGAATCAATATAGATTTATCAATCAATTTGAGTATAGCAACTGGCCCAACAATTAGCAAATCAGTAGGAGATATCTCGATTGGCGATCTACTTCATCGATGGATAAAGAATACATATAGAAATTTCTTTCCTCTTCTTCCCTTACCATCCTTCATAGCATATAATGATAATCGGACGAATGGTGCCGTTCGCCTGGAAAACGCATTCTTTATTATCAATGGAGGTTGTTATGACCACGACTACCCATGCAGGTTCCCCTCAGTTTCCCACGGAAGTTGGAAGCATACAGCCATCAACGCGCGCGGAGATGGATGAGGCAGTGCAGGTATTGCAGGCCCATAAAGATGTATGGGTAGCCCTTACAATCGATGAACGCATCACCTTGCTCGATCGCTTGATCAAAGATTTTTCCGCTCTCTCTGAGCGCCTGGTTTCTGCCTCCTGTGCTGCGAAAGGCATTGCCGCAGCCTCTCCGCTGGTTGGGGAAGAATGGAGTATTGGTCCCTTTGCCACTCTAAAAAACCTCCGTCAGTTGCAGCATTCGCTGGCCGATATCAAAGCGCATGGAGCGCCCAAAATTCCAGGGCCAGTGACGACGCGGGCCGATGGTCAGGTTGTGGCGCAGGTCTTTCCCCAGACGCCATACGAGCGGCTCTTTTTTCAAGGCGTCACTGCGGAAGTCTGGATGGAGCCTGGTGTTACTGCGGAGGGACTGGCGAAGACGCAAGCGCAGATATACCAGAACGGACCACACCGTGGCAAGGTTGCGCTTGTGCTTGGTGCCGGCAACGTGGCGAGCATTCCTCCTACGGATGCATTGTACAAATTATTTGTAGAAGATCAGGTCGTTGTGCTCAAAATGAATCCGGTCAATAGCTATCTGGGGCCGCTGGTCGAAGAGAGCTTTCGTGCTCTTGTGGAGGGTGGCTTCTTGCGCGTTGTGTATGGGGGAGCGCCGGAAGGTGCCTATTTATGCAATCATGATGGCGTAGAGGAGATTCATATTACCGGTTCGGACAAAACGTTCGATGCCATTGTCTTTGGCACCGGACCTGAGGGAGAGATGCGTAAGGCCGAGAATAAGCCATTGTCTCCAAAGCGTGTCACAGGTGAACTGGGCAATGTGAGCCCGATTATCGTGATCCCAGGTCCATGGAGTCCAGGTGATCTGGTATATCAGGCAGAACATCTCGTGACATCGCTTACCACGAATGCTGGCTTTAATTGTAATGCGACGCGCGTTATTATCCAGCATGCCGCCTGGCAGCAGAGAGAAGACTTACTGCAGCAGATGCGCAACATCCTGGGACGGCTCCCGACGCGCGATGCCTACTATCCAGGCGCTCGTGAGCGGCAACATCTGTTCGTCGAGGCACATCCAGAGGCCGAGCAGATTGGTTCAGGTGAAAGGAAACATCTGCCCTGGACGTTGATCACAGGTGTTGATGCTAAGCAAGAGGACGATATTTGTTTTACGACCGAAGCCTTTTGCGGACTTTTTGCCGAAACAACGCTCGATGCTGCAAACGTCGTGGAATATATTGAGCGGGCCGTTACGTTTGCCAATGAGCACCTGTGGGGTTCGTTGAATGCTACCATTATCGTCCACCCAAAATCGCTTCAGGAGCCGGCGATTGCGGCGGCAGTAGAGCGAGCAATCGCCAATCTGCACTATGGCACTATTGGCGTCAATTATTGGGGTGGCGTCGGTTTTACATTAGGCGCTACAACCTGGGGAGCTTTTCCCGGTGACTCTGTCAACGATGTGCGCTCAGGTATCGGCGTTGTGCATAACACATTGATGTTTGACAAAGCTCAGAAGTCAGTCTTGCGTGGACCATTTCGCAGTATTCCCATCCCTCCCTGGTTTGCTCTGAGAGGCAAGAGTGGCAGCAAAGTATTCCCCAAACTGGTCTCTTTAGAGGTTGCGCCAACACCGTGGAAGGTGCCAGGGATTTTGTGGTCGGCACTGCGGGGATAAGAGAATATGTGATGTTAGGTACAACGGGCTTGTAAACCGCGCCCCTACACCATGCGCCGAAATGAATCTTATCTTGTAATATTTGCATATGGTGTAGGGGCGCGGTTTACAAGCCCGTTGTTGTTATAGAACTTTACCCCTTCACCACAATCACCGGTTTCAGCCTCGCCACCAGTTGGGCCAGGCCGGCATTGTGCACAACATTAACAACTTTTTGTGCGTCCTTATATGCCTGCGGCGCTTCTTCGGTTAAAAGGTTTTTGCTGTGGACACGCACAGTGATGCCACGTGAGTCAAGTAGATCAAGCAGGTCTTTGCTCGATATTGACTTTTTTGCCATCGTGCGACTCTGCCTACGTCCGGCCCCATGGCAGCATGAGCCGAAGCTCTGCTCCATCGAACCTTGCGCCCCCACCAGAACGAATGAGTAGCGCCCCATATCGCCTGGAATGAGCACGGGCTGCCCCACCGCACGATACTTTTCCGGGAGCGCCTCATGGCCTGCGGGAAAGGCACGCGTCGCTCCCTTACGATGCACACAGACTTCTTGCTGCTGACCATTGACCTCGTATGTCTCCATCTTTGCGATGTTATGGCAAACATCATAGACCAGCGGCATGTCTTTAGGACGCGACCTGCGCCCGAAAACACTCGCAAATGCCTTGCGCACACTATGCATCAGCAGCTGACGATTGGCCCACGCGAAGTTTGCACCACAGGCCATCGCCGCCAGATATGCCTTGCCCTCTTCGGATTGCAAAGGTAGACACGCTAGCTGGCGATCGACCAGATCGAAGCCATACTCTTGCTGCCTCTCTTCGGCGATTTTGATGTAATCCTCGGCAATCTGATGTCCAAAGCCACGGCTGCCACAATGTATGCTGATCACGATCTGCCCGATCTGGTTGATGCCGAGCGCCTCAGCCGCAACTTCGTCATAGATATGCTCGACAACCTGTACTTCGCAGAAATGGTTGCCAGAACCCAGACTACCCAATTGCTTTTTTCCACGCTGGACCGCCTGAGCCATTACTGTATCAGTATTGGCACCTGCGAGACAGCCATGCTCCTCGGTAACCTCTATATCTTCCGCGAAACCATAGCCCTCTTCAACGGCCCAGGCTGCACCACGGACCATAACAGCCTGCATCTCTTCAATACTGAGATCAAGCATACCTGCACCACCTACACCAGAGGGTAGGTTATTGAAGAGTTCATCTGCCAGCTTGTCAACTTTCCCGCGAATCTGTTCATGACGTAGATCGGTTGCCAGCAGGCGGATGCCGCAGTTAATATCGAAACCGATGCCTCCGGGTGAGACCACCCCATCTGTGCCATGCGTCGCCGCCACGCCTCCAACGGGAAAACCATAGCCCCAGTGGATATCCGGCATTGCCAGCGAGTGGCCTACGATGCCGGGCAGTGTCGCCACATTTGCCACCTGTTGCAAGGCATTGTCGGCAATCATCAGTTCTATCAACTCGTCATCGGCATAGATCATCCCTGGCACACGCATCGCAGGATTATAGCGCTGTGGGATACGCCAGCGGTTGGCATCTATGCGCTCGAGTGGAATCTTGTTATCGGATTTGCCCATATCTGTCGTTTCTCCTGATGTGCAGTCAATATATCTCATATAGATTGGCATAAAATGGTGCAGGGCACAAGAGATCTGGCCCTGATGATGTGGCATGAAATTCGCGCAGTGAAATCTTCGTTTAGATGTCGAAGATGATGCGAGCCTTATAGCCTTCGTCGCTCAGTGTCACGCTGGCCTCATGCCAGGTCACGGCTTTAATTCCGCTACTCAGGTCATGGCGATGAGTATTGTAGACCTCGCCGAAGGCCTGAGCGCTCAAATGGGTCTCACTCATACTCTCAATGACAAAATCGCGGAGCAGAAGATAATCAGTGTCGAACAGAAAAATGAGTTCGTTGAGCCACGCGATGAGTAGTGAGACGTTATCGTGGCCTTCCACTGTGATCTTCCGGATGGTGACGCTCTGCACCTGTTCGGGTGCAACCATCAAACTTTCCATGCCCTGGGCGGCATGCAGAAAGAGTTCCGCGAGCGTGTTGCCATATGCATGAATACCGATATCGGCGGTATGCTCAAAGACCTCATACGGTAATGAAGCCATCGCTTAACGGATCGTGGGCCGCGTACTCGTTCGTGCCGCTCTGGTGGAAATGGTGGGGGATTTACTCTGATGCATGGTACGGCCCTGCCTTTCTTTTGCTGTACGTCTCTACCTCGCAATAATACCCGACCATTTGCTATTTGTCAAGTCCCAATTTACATTTTGCGTAGGGGCGTCACCTTGCGTGCACCCGTTTCACCACAAATACACTTCGGGTCAACGGGTGCACGCAAGGTGACGCCCCTACGCAAAATGT
>JACDAE010000804.1 GCA_013695595.1 Ktedonobacteraceae bacterium
TCGTCTATTTCACGCGCTATAATTTGCTTTTATAATATTTATCTGTTATAATTCTGTTAAAGTTCTGTTTATAAGTAAAGCGATATCGTTCAATGAGTTCCTTATATAGAGGTAGGAGGAAAAAAGAAATGACATTTCAGTTTCACGCAGCCTCCAACGAGGATTTAGAACGCTTACGAGGCGATACACCGCAGTGCATTGTTCTTCTAAGCAGAAGCAAACCACTGGCAAGCAAACTGGCATCCGATGCAGGCATTTATACGCTACTAACTGATGAGGATGAAGAGGTACTTCAGAGCTTCCATCTCGTGCAGCAGGCATATACCGGGTACGAGTACGAAAGCGCATTTGATGGCCTATGCAATAGCGCTGGATTGCTGCCAAGTGATGCGGGCTTACTGGGAGGCCGGATAGAAGTGCTCTTCCGTGAGCGTGAGCCCACCGTCTATCAGGCAGAGGCCGTGGCGCTCATGGAACAATGGCTCCAGGAAAACGGGGAGCCAGAAGAATAAGAGCCAGTAGGTGTTCATATAATTGGGGGCAGTATTACTGATTGCAAATGGAAAGGAGAAACCCATGGGTCAACAAGAATTAAAGCAATACCGTGACTTGATATGTGCCTATGATGAATGGGCAAAGTCATTTGTCCCTGTTGCAGGGATTGATGCATTGCGCACGTTGCATGACTTATCTGTAGATGCGGCCCGACTTTGTGCAGACGAAACACTGGTACTCCATCATCCTGCATTAGAGGAATAAGGTGTCTATAGTAGAAGACGATCATCCATTCTGAAAATAAAAAAGTGATAGGAGACAGCAGTGAACAAACGTGGAGAGATGCATCCCCTCGATTTATCATCGGCATATGATGAGCTAAACCAAGCTGAGAAGGATGCTATAGCCTACTGGATCGAGCATGCCATCGGCAAGGCGACCAAGAATTCTAACCGAACCAGTTATGGCATCAAACATGATTTTGAGCGTGATGGGTTCTACCTCACCAATGGACAGTTCAAAGGAGCCATGCTGGTCGCAGGGTATCAGCCGGAGGATGCACAAGAGCTGAACTGGACGTTTAAGATCAAGCCGTACAAAGAGAACCGGCGACCTGGTGACGATCCTGGATGGTTTCGGATCGGGCAAGATGAGCCGACGCAGCAAGAATTTGCCCGTTTGATCAAGCTAGTAAAGGACGCGGAGAAAACGACCTTCCTTGTACTAGTTAAGCATCGCCAGGAACGAGACACCCATCTCTATAGTCTCCTTGCCACTGGCCAGGAGAAAGCGAAGCATCTGGCGCTTACCCAATTTGAGCAAGAATACGCGCCTGATGAGTTGACGGAGTGGAAGGTCATCGTCTTGCAACCTACATTCAGCGATCAGCCGACCCATGTAGCACGGTTAGACCAGGAATTATAAGGGACAAAAAGCGTGCATGTTTTGCCTCTAAAGCGCAAAAATGCACGTTCATTTTTCAGGACTTGAGTAGGGCTTAACTCTGGTTTAGCTTCACTCAGTTTTTCAAACGACGATACCCTCTCTGAGGAATTTTGAGGTTTTATGAATTCACAAATCAACCAACATTCGCTTTTTGTGTCACAGATTGAACAGGCCATGAGAGCATTAGTCGGCTCTATAGAAGATGCAGAAATCAGAAAATACGGATTGCAAGCGGCCAGTGATATCTATGATCGACTGCTCCCTTATCGAAATATGTCCAATGGTATCCCACAACCTAATGCGGTAACAAAAGAGCAGGCAGTTGCAGAGGCTTATGCCATTGCTTACAGTCATCTCAACCTCCCCAAGTTCGTCGATTTTTCACAGATCGACTTTTTGCTGAGCGAAGGGTATAAGGATGCTGCCGCAGTCATGTGTGGCAGCGAACTTGAGAAACATTTGCGAAAATTGTGCGTAAGTAGTGGGATTGATGTGTTTCTTCCTCCAGGGAGTACAGGAGAGCCTCAGCCAAAGAAAGCAGAACGGTTGAATGCAGATTTGGCGAGTCTCAGTGTATATAATAAGCTGGAACAGAAGCAAGTTACTTCGTGGTTGGACCTTCGCAATAAGTCCGCACATGGTGACTATCATGAATATACTGTGGAGCAGGTTTCGTTGATGGTTCAAGGTGTGCGTGGGTTCATAATCCACCATCCTGCTTAATGAGTAGAAAAGGAGGTAACTCATGCGTAGCTTAACGACCTATCAACCTCAGGTCTATAGTCCTCTCCCGCCCAATACAACAGATCAGCAACTTGTAGAACTCTGGCTTCATAATCGGCCCACTACAACTCAGGAAGGTTATCGGATTGATATTCGAGCCTTCTTCACGTTTGTTCAGAAACCGCTACGAGAGGTCAACTTGGCGGATCTACAAGCGTTTGCTGATGATCTTACCGAGCGGAGATATAAGGACGCCACCAAAGATCGGCGGCTCAAAGCCGTTAAGAGCCTTTTGACATTTGCAGCCAAGACGCATTACCAGCCCTTTAATGTAGGAGCTGCTATGAGATTGCCGAAGGTCCGGCGGCGATTGCATGAACGCATTTTGTCGCGTGAAGAGATCCTGAGCATGTTTCTGTGTGAGAAGAACTTGCGCAATCGCCTTATCCTCCGCCTGCTCTATTATTCGGGTATGCGGGTCTCTGAGTTATGTGGTTTGTGTTGGAAAGACCTCTATGCAGGCCAGCATGAGGCGGGAGTCATCGCTATCTATGGAAAAGGAAGCGAAGAGCGCCACGTTGCACTGAAGAAAGAAATCTATGAAGAGTTGCTCTCATTTCGTAACGGCGCAGCACCAGATGCGCCTATCTTTGTGTCTCGCGGAGGGGGCAGAGGTCGAAAAAAGAGCGGAGAGCATCTCGATAAGACCCAAATCGAACGCATTGTTGAGCAAGCGGCAACGAGAGCGGGAATAAAAAAACACGTAACCCCACACTTTGAGCGACATTCTCACGCAACCCATGCGGTATTAAATAAAGCTCCAGCACCTGTGATCCAGGGGACGCTAGGTCATAAGAGCCTGGAAACGACCATGCTCTACTTTGATATTAATCCAGAGGAAAGCTCGTCATTTTACCTGTAAATATATTGAGTTATAGGCTTGAAAGCCTTGAGGAGATTGAAGATGGATGATTTTTACTCTCTCCGTCAGCAGCGACGTACCCAGTCGCAGGGTAGCTCTGGGGAATTGTGGTATTATGCCGTGGATTACCTAGATGAAGCCAAAGCGAAAATTGCCTGGGAACGGATACATGGGGTGACTCTACAGCATCGCATTTCCGTGAGTCACCGGCGTCTGACCTATAATGACCTGCTGCATATCGTGGTGTTGCACGCCCCTACTCCCCCACCAGAGGCACACCAGCAGCGTCTCAGGCAGGCACTTGCCGACGGCATACCTATTCCTCTGTCTCCAACCGTGCTGGCTCAACTGATGCAGCGAAAGCGCGAGGCGACCTATGAAGCGCTCAGGGAAGGCACGCCAGAACTCATGCATCGCCATAAAGAAGGCATACGCAGAGAGGCAGACATGCCCCAGGAGGCGATTGACCTGCACCTGGCCGCGCTCCGCGAACGCTATCTCTTCTTTCAAGAATATTATCGGCATGTCCTTCCCTATAACCTGCACTTTCGCCTGAAAGCGGCCAACGGTGTGGCCTATCTGCACGCCTATGAGCAGCAAATGGCGCGGGCAGAGATGTACCGCTTCACGGCAACGGCGCGAGCGATGCACCAGGCGGTGTACGAGGCAGAGGAGAGTTGGATCGCCTGGGAGCAGGATATCTGGATTGAGCAGGATGAGCCCCTGGAGATCATGCCAGGGCATCCGGTGCAGGTATTGTTCGTGAATAAGGTTGAGAAGCCTCACCAGGTTTATAATCCGTATGGACACCCCTGGTGGAACATCACCGCTATCAGCCCGCAAGGACTCCATCAAATGGTGATGCTCTACGACGACCAGGAACAAACATATGATCCTACGATTGATTATCTCTGCCCCACCAATGACTGCCAGGATCACCAGATTGAGTTGGATGGGGGAATCGCCCTCGCACGGAGTGCATGCCCAGCTTGCCTGGAACACGCGAAAGCGCTTGCCATGTGGCTCCACACAGCGCTTCGTATGCTCAGGCGGGATTTTGCAACCTCGGCGGCCCCCAAATCTTTCACCACTGGCGAGCACATTACGACCCAAAAGAAGCTAGTGCCACGTCAGCATGGCAAAGGAAAGCCCAAAGAGCGTACTGTTGAGCATCGCCGCCTCTATACGATTGTGGCCTATGAGGTCAGCATCGCTGAAAGCAGACCAGCCAGTGTACCGACTGGGGAAGAAGACAAGCGGCAAAGCTGGCTTTCGCTGCACGGCCAGGAGCATCGCATCTATGAACTGCGTGCGGTCCCGACACATGAACGCCACTACCGAGGTCCCTATTGGGATCGCCTCATCAGCAAATGCCTGGAGCAAGTGCAGAACGGGGAGTCAGGCAGGGTTGAGTTGGATGGCGTTGTCTATCAGGTAGATATCTCTCAAGGCGGCGAGGTCACAGTCAAACGCACAATAGAAGTCCCCAACGGTCGCTATGTCCCGCTGCTGAGGCCAGAATATAAGAAACAGCCAACCGTGAAAAAGACGACTGCGAAGCGCTTCGGGCAGGCAATAGAGGAGTAAAGGAAAGAGCAACGAGCACCAAACCGTTCCTATATATAGCGCGAACAGTTGACAATTATGTTATCTACGACATACAATTCGCAAAAGTCCCGATGGTAACTAGGAACGGTTTACCGGAGCCGGTAAACCGTTGCCCTCATCTGGGATCTATGTGACTCTTGAGGAGGATGGAATGGCAACCCCTGATTTTGATCGTATTCGGCAAGAGAATACCCATGGTGAGCCATATTGGTCGGCCAGAGATTTGGCCCCACTGCTGGGGTATAAAAAGTGGCAGCGGTTTGAGGATGCAATCAAACGGGCCATGGAGTCATGCCGGACAAATGGCAATGCTGTCGAACAGCACTTTACCATCTCAGAAAAACCTACTGTCGGAGGACATGGAGCTATCCAGCCTGCAAAGGATTGGCTTTTAAGTAAGTATGGATGCTGGCTCATTGCAATGAATGGTGATGTGAGAAAACCGGAAGTTGCTGCCGCCCAGGCATATTTCCTCATCTCCACCGCTGAAAATGAGATGCATAAGCTGAGGATACACCAGGAACAGCGTCTCATGTTGCGCGAAAAGGTTTCAGAAGGAAATAAATCGCTGTTTGAGGCGGCGGCCCTCTCTGGTGTGCAATCGCCAAACTTCGGGATCTTCGAGGATGCTGGTATTCTTGGGCAATATACCTTGACAACCGCAGAACTTGAGGGGAAACGAGATATTCCATCTGGAGAACTCTATAATACAATGCCGCCTCATGAGTTGGCAGGTAATCTCCTGCGTATTACACAAACGGACTATAACTTGCGCACCAAGGCCATTCAAGATGAAGAGGGAGCGATTGCTGAACACTATTCCAATGGAAAGCAGGTGCGCGAGGCCATGATTGCGATGTCGGGCGAAAAGCCAGAAGATATTCCACCTGCCCCCTCGATCAAAAAGCTTGTCGAAGAGCGTCGGAGGAAAGCGAGAAAGCGCGTGCAGAATAAACCAACGGATAATCAGGAGACACTTTTCTGAGACGCGAACAGGGAACGGTTATAGCACGTCGAGAAGGCTGGTGTAGGAATTACCATAACCTCGCCCGTTTTGACGCATAATTTGGTTCATGGCCACTCTTGGTGAATCTGCTTGCTTCCTTTCGGAAAAGAGGCTATTTATGGTACGAAATCTCCTTCCAAAAAGCTCTTTGGGAAAGAGAATCTCTTCTGAACGCTCTCCTTTCCCTAGAGCAAGCAGATTCACCAAAAGTGGTCATGAACCAACTTATCTGTCAACTGACAGCTTGTCTTTCCGGCGTGTGCCGCAGCACTCCACGCAGAAACGGCCTACCTGACCGACGCTCCTCCCCACCTCGGCCTACCGTTTCTCTGTTGCGAGCAATCCCATGTGCCTCACTCCCTCCTTCTCCGACCTCTGCTGTGTTGGCTGCCCCAGAGAAACATGAGACGACTTGATTAGAAAAACGCACGTTTTCGTATGACGATTATATCGGGTACAGATGGTGGTTGTCTTGACTTTTCTAGTGATTTTCTGTTATTATGAACTATAATGCAATGAACAAAAAGGAGCAAGACTGCATGGCGAAACAGCAGACCGATGAACCAGTCACACTAGAGGAACAGATTGCCACGCTGCGTGAGAAAATAAAACAGAAGAAGAAATATCTGGAGGATGAGCCGCGTACCATTCAGATGAGCCACATCGGGTGGTTCAAGCTCAGGAGAGTTGCGAAAAAGCGGCGTATTCCCATTTCTGCACTTCTAGAGATGATCTCCGATGAGCAGGGGAAGGTGTATTTGGATGCAGACGATCTCCAGTCAGTGGAGACCGAAGCGCAGGAGATCCTGGAGCGGCGCAAAGTGCCACTTCAGGATCTAGAGGAGCAACTGGCAGCTTTAGAGCAGCAACTAGCACAAGCAGAATAAATCTCTACCGAAAGCACTAATCTGGCTTTCGGTATTTTTCTGCCTTGTTGAGCAATATTATTTAAAACAGAAAAATACTTGACATTCTAGTGTAAATCTGTTAATATACTAGTATCACTTTGTTATGGTGATAGATAACAGGAAGAAAGGACCACCAAAAATTATGACGACGACCCCTGATCCAGCTGCTATACGCAAGGCAGTACAAACGCTTGCAACTGTTGAGGACGAAATAAATGTCATGTTTTTAGAGCGTGAACAGGAAATACGCACAGCGCTCATTTGTCTGCTGGCCCGTCAGCACGCTGTGTTGATAGGTCCGCCAGGGACCGGCAAGAGTGCGCTCATCGAGGAGATTGCCCACCGTTGTGGCGATCTGAAATTCTTCTCGTACCTGATGACCAAGTTCACCCAGACCGATGAATTGTTTGGCCCGGTAAGTTTTGCAGGCATTAAAAACGAGACCTATCAGCGCGTGACGGCGAATACGTTGGTAGAGGCGGAAGTGGCAATCCTGGATGAGACCTGGAAACCCTCCTCTGCTATTCTCAATACGCTCTTGCGCCTGATTAACGAGCGTGAGTTTAAAAATGGTGTGACCACCATCAAAGTCCCCTTAGTCAGCCTGTTTGGAGCGTCCAACGAGTTGCCTGAAGGCCATGACCTCGACGCTATCAGAGACCGTTTCCTCTTCACCAGCTTTGTTAAATATCTGACTGACAGTAATTTCGAGAAGCTCATGATGCGCAAAGCAGGCATCGAACCGGACCCCTTTGGGTTTCCCAAGACGATGATTGCTCGCGCCGATCTGTCCTTGTTACAAGGATATGCCCGTGCCTTGCCCTTCAATCCCCAGGTCATCGTCTCGCACGCAACCATTCGCCGGGAGCTGGAGAAAGCAGGGATCATCATCAGCGACCGCAGAAACGGGTTCTGCCTGGATGTGCTACGAGCCAATGCGGTGCTCGAAGAACGCGACACCGTGACGACTGATGACCTGGCAGTGTTGATCGATGCGTTGTGGATGGAGCCGCAGCAGCGCCCGACTGTGGCCAGAATTATTAATAAGTATGGCAACCCGGCTAATGCGCGGGCGGCTGAGATCAAAGACCAAGCGGACAAGAGATACCACGACACTAAGCAGCTCATCGACTCAGCGGCCTCCAATCCGCAGGAGCGCGGCAGAGTCGTCTCAGCAGCAGCAGTGGCAGCCGGGGAACTGGAAACGTTCCTGAACGAACTGAAAGAGATACAGGGCAGGCAAGCCCGTCCCAATCGCCGCATTGCCCAGACCATGACTGCCGTGGGCGCGATGCACATGGAGATGCTCAAGGCGGTTGGCGTCAAGTTCAACATGTAGCAATCAGGGAAAGGGTGCTTGTAAAAACGGACGTTTCTCTAAGCACCCTAACCGAGAGGATAAAGGCTATGGCAATTTTTTCACAGGGGAAGCGGCAGGAGGCGGTTGTGGTACGGGACCGCTATGATCGCGATGAGTTCGAGGCGGCAGCAAAAGCTTATCAGCCACTGGCCGACCTGTTGCAAAGCGCCCAGACACCAGATAGTAGTGTGTTTATTGAAGACATGTTTCTCACCTTCTTCAAGCCCGTCACCACCATTGCTGAAGATGATGAGTTAAGCCTGTCGGCTCAGGCCCGGCGCACACTCCTGGTGGAGATAGTCCAGACCCAGGAATACTATGAAGTCAAGGAGCAGGTGCCTCCCTATGACCGCCCGACCGCCGCAATCGCTACGGTTGATGTGTGCAAAGCAGTAATTGCATCGTTGGACAAAGCGATTGTGCGATTGCTGTTTCAACTGCATGAGGCAGAGGCGGCGACGGCTGAGTACCTCCATCAAGCTGAGGCACTGGAATATGTCGCAGGCAAAATGAGCAGCGAGGAGGCCCAGCGCCTCTATATCGAGGCTCAGCACTTGCGTGAGCAAGCAAGGCGTGAAGAATTGGCCGCTCTGGCTTTAGCAGAGCAATTTGAGCAGAGCAGTGAGCAGATTGAGGATACAGTGCGCCGGAATGCGAGAATCGCCCTTGAACAGGCAGAGGAAAAGATCGAGCAGATCCAGAATGCGGTGCGTGTCTTTACCCTTGGCCTACCAGAGGATCAACTATACGGTGTCACCATGCAAAACAACGCGCAGGATAAGCTGGCGCTGGCTCGTCAGGTGATGAGCACCCGCAAACTTAAACTCATCGCGGAGTTGGCCGGACGTATGATTAATACGGCCCTCTATAAGCAGCGGTCCAAAGTCTATCACGACCCCGACGAAATTGTTGGTGTAACGAACGGCAATGATCTGGGGAAGTTACTGTCCTCTGAGATGTTCAAATTGGGCGACGAATACCTGGAGATGATCTTTTATCAGCAATACCTGGAGCGTGGGTTGCTTAACTGGGATATGATTGGACATGAAAAGCAGGCGCGAGGACCAATCGTGCTCGGCGTAGACTCAACTGGAAGCATGGCGGCATATATGGATGGGAGCTGGGATGAGGATGAGGATGAAAGCGAACCGCAGAGCGGGGAACCACGCTATAGCAAAGAGGTCTGGTCCAAGGCATTAATGTTTGCGTTACTCACGATTGCCCGCAAGCAGAACCGTGACTTTGCCATTGTTCATTTTGGCGGGTTTCAAAAGCAGATTAGAACCTTCCGGTTTTTGAAAGGCAAAGCAACCGCACAGGAACTGGTAGAGGCATCATTGCATTTCTATAACAGCAATCACACAACCTTCACCTATGTCGTTGAGCAGACGCTCAAACTCACTGAAGAAAGTGCCTTTCGCCATGCCGATTTTATCCTCGTGACGGATGGTATCGGCGACATTGCTGACCTCACGTTTGAGCGCTATCAGCGCGTGCGTAAAGACCGCGATATGCACAGTTATGGCATCTATCTTCCTGATGCTAATGATCGAAGAGGTGAACAGGTTCTAGCTCGCTTAGTCGATGCGCAGGTATCAGTCTTAGATCTTGATAAAGATGATAAAGCCCTAGACCTCCTCTTCAGTAACATCTAGCAATGAAGGGGGCTACTTCAGCCCTCTTCACTTTTTGCCCTCTTCGTTCTAAAAACGTTCGTTTCTAGAGAAATCCCCTCCTTTTTTACTTGACTTTCTAAGTATATTCTGCTAAATTACTGTTATATTAAGCGAAAGGACCACCAATATGTACCAGGTTATGCCTGACGAAAACAACCTAGAAGCCAATCTCAAAGAAGTCATGGAAGCCACCCCACAGTTCCCTCTTTTGGGATATACGGTCATTGCCACACTTGATAGCGCCGTTGAGATCAGCCACGTGGATCTGCTTGCCATTGCGACTCCTCTTGGCTTTGCCGTGATTACACCGCCGCAAGCAGAACCAGCAAAGATCATTCAGCGTGCCATGACGGCCTTTCTCAAAGATGTGAAAAGTGGTGAAAACGACGCGATCACACTGGATGATGAGGGAAAAGCTTTATTAAGGAAGATCAAGACCCCGGATAAGGATCGCGTTATCTTTGCCCTGGTGCAAGAAAAAACGCTGTTAGAGCATCTGGGTCTCGATTACCTGACCGATTTGCGCGTGTTTTTTCTTAAAGGCAAGCCGGGGAAACCGGGCGAGCCAGAAGAACCGCCGACGCTTGTTGCAACGATGGGCGATCCGAAGCTTGTTGGAAAAATTGACCCACTTACCTACAGTGCTAATACCCAGGAAGAGGAGATACGCACTGGAATCCAGCGCTGGTATGATTACTACAGTCAGATCTATAAGAGCGATGAGCTGTCTCGCTGGATCAATGCCATTATTGAACATATAGATCTGCTGGCTGGGAAACGTATGCGAGATGCTGGAGGAGTGCATTTTGTTCGGTACGATAAGCGTCCCGAATTGATCCGTCTCAAGCAGCTTATTGAGAAAGACCTGCCAACTACGACCGGGATGAACACCTCACGCCTGATCCATATTCCGATCATCTCGGAGCCACATTCCCAGGCGCAAGTGAGTATTACCACTCACGATGCCTTTCTCCAAAAGTTGGAGGCGTTTGAGAAAAATATGGCCCCCATTATTACAGCCAACACAGGCAGCAACGTTAGCATTAAACCTAAATGGATGGAAGAGCGTATCACCCAGTATACGCAGTTGCAGGATGAGTTGAAGCTCTATGATATGTTGCTCGGAGCCAGGCGCAAAGAGATCGAAGAACGCCTGGGACGGCTCTCAGAAACGGCAAAAGGGTTGATTAGTGCCTACTCCAGAGCAAAGGCGGAGAAGAAGACGCAAGCAACTCCCGAGGAAAAGTAATCGAAGATGCGTGGAGAGGAGGGAACAATGCTGAAACGTGACTATGAGGGCTACGAGCGGGCGCATGAGGTGGTACGGCTGGTCGATGGGGACTACGTCTGTAATCTGTGCCAATTGATTTGGAAGCGGCGTCCTCAGACCTTCTGTGCAGGTGTGCCAGTGTATCGCTATGGATATTGGCCAAAGGGGTTATATACGTATACCCAATTGCGCCGAGATCTAAAAATGCAGCCGATCGACAGGGAGCAACCGGATGGCGCGTATTTTATCCGAAAATCGCCCTACCGACGCTGGCTCTATACCATTGAGCGTGCTATCCCGCGTCGCGTGTCAACGCCACTACAAGGCGAAGCCATCACCAAAATGCGAGCAGGGCTGGTTGCACACTACACCT
Source organism: Ktedonobacteraceae bacterium (assembly GCA_013695595.1). Lineage (GTDB taxonomy): Bacteria > Chloroflexota > Ktedonobacteria > Ktedonobacterales > Ktedonobacteraceae > JACDAE01. The sequence goes on from JACDAE010000804.1 coordinate 11,287, forward strand.
GCCAGCGCTGCGGTTGGCATGATAAGAGCCAGGGCAAAAATAAGCTGGCTCTACGCATTCGTGACGGCTGGTGCGTGTCATGTTGGGATGTTTTTCAGCGCCTGGAACTGCAGGTAGCACAGTGCAAATGGGCGCGGAACTATATCGATGCTGGCTCGTTCGTCGTTTTAGATACCGAAACAACAGGTCTTGAGCGAGAAGATGAAGTCATCGAGTTGGCAATCGTCGAGGGTAGGTCGGGAACGGTCTTGTTCAATTCGCTCATCCAACCGGAAAATCTGGCAGAGCGGGATAGCTTCGCCACCCATATTCACGGGATTACGCGAAAGGATTTGGAAACAGCACCCCGTTTTCCAGATGTGTGGCCAGTGATCCGGGCAATTCTGCGTCGGTATCGTCGTGTGATTGTGTATAATGCAGAGTTCGATTATTTCCAGCTCAAATATAGCGCAGCAGAGAGGGAGCTCATCCCAACGGGGGAGGTAAGTGATATGTTCGATACTCATCCTTTCTAAAAATCCTTCTTGTAGCCAAAAGCTATAAGTATACCTATAACTATAGCTAGAGTCTATTTACAAAGGCCATCACATGAACCAGGACGAAATTCGTGTCTATATCAACGCACAGAAACAGATCCTCCGAAGCCGCGCCGCCGAACGCCCGGAATTGTTTGATCTGCTCGATATCCAGTATGCCATCTGGCTTGCTATTGAGGAGGCCTTGAGCAACCCAGCGATCCCTGGGGATCTCAACCTGCTGGTTGCACGCCACGTTGCAGAAGAGTTGCTGGAGGAGTGCCATGAAGCAGGTCGCTCGGTATACCAGGACTTCCTCAAAGTAAGCCAGGTTGAGGCAGATCGTATTATGGAACACTTGTCTATAGAAAGGGGAGAAGGTAATGAAAAAGGGGTGATATAGCTATAGGTATACCTATAGCTATATCACCTTATCGAGGCACGGGCATCATATTTACGTTCACACGATACACATGACGTAGAGCTGGGCGTTTCAGAAGGCAGGTGACGGTATCGTCCCAAAAATCGGTTAGTCGGGGTGGATGAAGACCAAGGAGGGTTCCTAAATCGAGCATTCCTGGTTTCAATCCAATTGAGGCCGAATTCTCTGTCTCAACAAGGATGCAGGGAACGGTATCAAGGCCGTTGGAGAGGAAATCGGCTGCTCGCGTATAGCCGTTCTGTAAATATATAACGGTCCTGATAATGAACGACTGTAAGGTCATTCGGTACTCTTAGCAAAGAGAATGACAAAAGTTGCATTTTCAGGGGAGATGAGGCTGAGTTATACTGGAGTTGAGAGTCGATCCTTGGTGCCGTATCAGGAACGAAGTGCCAGGGCAAAACTCGAATGTTTGGATCAAGAGTGGAGATTGTAAAACCGGACTCGTCGCGGTCAATTGTTATTTCATCATCGGATACATCACGATGAGGGGGAAAGCAAAGCTCGTAGAGGCGTTCATTATTCAGTGACTCTGGTTGCCAGGCTTCAAAATGGTCTACTCGAACAAGCGGTTGAAAGGCAAGAACCTCTTTCAGGTTTACCAATGCAATACGACAATTTCCTCCTGTTCTCGCCATCTCTTTTTCTATATAGGCATATTCTGGTCGCTCTTTGATGATTCTCACAAGCTGATTTTCATCTATCTCAGAAATTGGATTCACTGATGTGAAAGCCGGGCGTGAGGTGACGTGCGTTTGAGCGGCACTCACGGCTTGTAAATGTTGCTCAGGTGTAGCAGAAATGAGGGATGATCGTGCCTGTATTGACCATTGTTCGTTGGTCCACCCAATAAGTACCTTGAAGGTTTCTTCTGGTACGCTTGCATTGGGCGAAGGCTCTGTTTTAGATACAGTAGTCATTGTGTACTCCGGGTGATGTGTTTTACTACTTCATCATGTTCTAGTATCTACTAAAGAGCATCATGCTGAGGGTGACTATAGCATGATTGAATAATAAAAGCAAGCGTTTTGGTACAAGATGTTGATTTCTCTAATTTTTTTGGCACAAGATGTTGATTTCTTTATCTTTTTCTGTTGAAAGGTCATAACCTCCAGTGCAGTTCTTCTTCGTCAGCAAAAATCAGATGGAATGAGTGAATAGTATCTGGTAAATTAAGTGATGGGCTGACCAATTTTGCATCAAGCCATCTCCTTATCCCGCGCCAAATCTGGTCTCCTTTCAATGAGAGTTGTAAATACGAAGCCCTTGTACTCTGCAAATATACTATAAAGTGAAGGAAGGACACCTCGCCGAAAAAAGAGAGCAGTTACAAGTGAGGTGTGTTATGTCTCTGGAATTGAATATACAACAACTTCTTCCGTACATTCAGACGATAGAGCAATTGCTCCTTGATGCCTGGAGAATAGGCAACACCACGCCCGAAAAACCGAAACAAGCCATTATCGAATTTGCGTACCAGATTTATACTCATGCTCAACCTCCACTACGTCGCGATCTTCCTGAAAAGGCTGAGATCATTCTTATGGAAAACTTTCTCCTCGATGAGTACCCATTTTCGTCGAATTTCCCATTTACCCGTGAGCAAATGCGCCAGGCGATCCAAGCTGAAGGAGGAACATATTAGAAGGTTCCATAGATATGTTGCCTGAGAAACGTTCCATTCTCTGCGATACAACCAGCTCTATGACTAAGGTGTATGCGAGGCCAATTTACAATGCGCTGAAGGAAGAAGCAGATGGAGAGCGGTATTGCTTGGATGATAAACGCTGATTTCCATCCTTCGATGCAAAATCGGTCAGCCCGTCACTGAATTACCAGTATCCTTGACATTCTAGTGTAAATCTGTTATTTTTTTCTTTACAGGTATAGGTATACCTTGACTCTACCTATACCTATAGTCCGTTGCATAGTCCTCTGGCTACAAGAAATATTTCAGCCAGAGGATGGCAAACAGGCGTATATAGCTAGAGTCAAAATATACCTGGAGCTTCTCCCTGCTATGCCGTAGTGTGCATACAGAAACGAGCGTTTTTCTATCAGAGCAGAAAACAAGCAAGAGGTAATGAGGAACTATAGCTATACCTAGGGTCTACCTATAGCTATAGTATGAGGTCAGAGAGATGAGCAAATACATTGTGTACCAGCAGGGAAGCATCTTCGAGGCGAACGCTCAGGTGATCGTGAACCCCGTGAATTGCCAGAGTGTAATGAGTAAGGGCCTGGCCGCTGAGTTCAAGCAGCGCTATCCAGCCATGTTTCCGATCTACCAGCGTGACTGCAAGGACAGGCGGCTCCGCGTTGGTCGGCCAACCCTCTATCAGGACAGCACGCCCTGGGTGCTGAATTTCCCCACAAAAGATGACTGGCGCAAGCCCTCCACATTGGAGATTATTGAGGCGGGCCTGCAATATCTGCTCGCGCATTACCAGCAGGTGCCAATGACCAGCATTGCCTTCCCCAAGCTTGGAACGGGCGAAGGAGGTCTCTCCTGGGATGAGGTCGGATCATTGATGGTGCAGTACCTCACCCAGATGGAAATTCCAACCACGATCTACATCGAGGCAGAGGATGTACGCTACCAGCTCGCTGGAGAGGTACCCTCACTCCAGGTCGGGGCCACGTTTAAAGAGATCGATCCCCTCTTTACGGTGCTGCAAGGGCTGCCCGCACAAATTTGTCTGGTGCGTGATGACCGTTATAACCCGGTGGTGTACTACTACATCTGCGTGAACCGTGTTGTACAGGTGGTACTGGCACAGGAAGAATGGGCAGTCATGCTCTATAAAAACATTAAGGCGAGCTTCTCGTAGGGTGTTATAGGTATAGGTAGACTCTACCTATACCTATAGATTAAGGAAAGAGGACCCCAATGCATACCCGACTGAACACACTTGAGGGGCCGCTGCCCTTTCTACTGCGCTACATGGATGATGAATTGTGGAACAAAGAGCTAGCACGTTGCCAGGGGGTCGCCGAGGCTATTGACCCTGCCGAAGTGGAATTGTGCCGTGATGCTGGGACGCTGGCAGGAGCTAAAAGCATCCGGCGTGCATTAGAGCGGCAGGGCCACGGGTCCGTCAGAGTTTACCGACGGGTAAACCTGCGCGATATGACGCCCAGCGATGTCACCTGGAAAAAAGTGTGGGAATGGGATGAGGACCTGGTGGATGATTAGCTATAGGTAGAGTCTACCTATAGCTATAGTTTTTTATACGAATGGGCATGTTACAAAAACATACGTTTTTATATGAGGAATGAGCACGTTATGATTGTGGTTGATGAGATACGAACATATCCCCCTGAAGCAATTAAGCCAGCCGCACGCAAATATGGCAACCGATGGTGCCACCTGATGACCGATGGAAGCAAAGAAGAGTTGCATGCCTTTGCGGCGAAACTTGGACTCTCCAGGTCGTCATACCAGGAGCATACCACGCTCTGGCATTATGATCTGGTGCCTAGCAAAAGACAGCAGGCGCTTCGCTTGGGAGCGCAGGAGGTTCCCGCCGCCGAGTGGCTCAAGGGGGCATGGCTCCAGGAGCGTATTGCGCAGGGACAACAAAAAAGACGGCAGCAGATGATCACGGAACAGATACGAGCATTGATCGATCCCTACGACCGCTATCCTCTGGACTGTGACGGCTTTATCAAGCTCGCGCACACTGCACTGGTAAAAGCAGAGATTGTCCATCAGGTTCATGCAGGCCAGGTGATCTATACACCGACTGGCACCGCTACGCCGCCACACTTCTGGATTACGTTGGAGACGGAGCAGCAGGGTCACATGATACTCGACTATCGCGCTCGCTTGTGGCTTAGAGGGCAATCAGATGAGGTGCCACATGGTGTCTTTCAACCAAGTCGCTATCCCCAGGTCTGTTATCAGGGGGAGCCGTGTGATCTGGCACCCATCAGCGAGCGCGAGATTGCCATTTTGACTGCGATCCCCTATGGAGTCCTCTACCCGGTTGGCTACACGACCCCCGGCGTCGATGACTACTTTGATGCTCTGATGATACAGGAGCAAGCTGTTGTTGTCGAGGGACGCTTTACGCCCTATGCACGAGGGCGGACGCGGTGGTGTCGGCAAGGACAGGAAGGACTGGCCGCAACCTGGAAAGAGCGCTACTATTACTTCTCTGAGCGAACAGTCAATGGGAGCGGGAGCAATGACAACTGGCTGGGCAACGAGAATTATAAGAACGGCGGTCCTATCAAGATCGTTCACCTCGAATTGGGTCTGGCGCAGCTTTACCAGATTCTTGTGATGGGGAAAAGCGTTGCATTGATCTGCATGTGTGCTACTAGGCACGAAGGTGATTATGCGCCGTGGAAATGCCATCTCAGGTACATTGTTGACGCACTTCACTACGTGGCACCTGGTCTACCCATCCAGTTCCAACCGTGAACGGCTCACAAAAGTCCTTCAAAACCTGAGGCAACAGCCACCGTTTCTGATATAATAATTCGTAGAGAGCTTTGGTGTAGGTAGGCGCTACTTATACCTATACCTATAGGTAATAGAAAAGGAGCGTACAGCTATGTTATTTCCTTCATTAGAAGATGCCCAGTCTCAGGAAAATATCCTTGCCATTGGGATGCAGAAGGGTGGGGTGGGTAAAACGCTTACAGCAGTCAACTGCGCGGCGGCGGCGGCGCGGAAAAAACTACACGTTCTGCTCGTTGATATGGACCCCCAGGCCAGTCTGACGTTGTACTTCAAACATATCCTGAAATCGCCCGTCAAGCAGACTATGTATAACTTATTAGTCGAAGGGGCAGCCGTTGAGCCAATTCGCTTGAATAAGTACATCAGTCTCTTACCAGCAAATATTGATCTAGCAGCGGTGAACCAACTTTTTGCAATCTTGCTTGCAACAAAAACCTTGCCCAATCGAGTCCTTGCCCGTTATCTTGCTCCTTACGCTCAACAGGCTGATCTGGTTATCATCGATTGTCCTCCTTCTCTTGACCCATTAACTATCAATGGCCTGGGTGCAGCCAGGCGGGTTATAGTGCCGGTCTCCTGTGAAGAGATGGCGGAAGATGCAGTCCCGAAAATTATCCAGACCATCAAAGGGCTCCGGCGTGATGAGGCCATGGGAGCCAATCCTCAGTTAGAAGTGCGTTGTATTCTACCGACACAGTATAACTCACGTGGCAGCTCCTCTCCTCGTATTTTGCAGCATATCAAGGACCATTACGGCAAAGAATATTATATCTATCCAGAGCCAGTTCTTCGCCGAGAAGCCTATCAGCACGCAGTCAGCGAAAGTGTAGATGTTGGCGCAAAGGATGGCGAACTGGGAGCTTATTGGGATACATTTGTAGAAAGCATGATCCTACAAAGAAAGGTTGCTTAAATGACAGAAGAGACAACAATCACTGAAAAGCCAGGCAAGACGGGTCGTGGTGGATCTAAGCCCAAACGAGATGATAGTATTTGGAAAGAAGAGGATGGGGATGAAGAGCCGAATTCGCGCTACGCAGCGGCGCTGAGAGCAGTGCGAGAGCAAACTGGCAGTGGCGAGGTGACAAATGCAACGGCCTCACCTACGGCAGAGAGAGAAGATCTGACCAGAGCACCAGCAGAACGTGAAGTTGGAGGCACGCCTTTCAAGGATGCGTATCTCACCAAAAGTGTCCACTTCATTCCTGAAGTATGGACGGCGTTCAAAGATCTCCGGCCAGCAACCAGCAAATCGTTGACGAAATTGCAAAATGAGGCAATGGCGTGGCTCCTCGTCAAATATGGGGCCATGACACCTGAATTGCAAAAGCTGTTTGATGAATTTCGCATTGAGGTTCCACCGTCTAAATGAGGTATAGCTATACCTACAGGCATACGTATAAGTAGAGGTGCTACCAGCCTATGGCCAGATATTTCGACGCGTACCAGTTTGCTGCCATGGTCAAGTCTAAGCGAGGGGAGCGTGGGTTACGAGAGGTTGCCTCAGAGATCGGGTCGGTTAGCATCTCGACGCTTTCACGTATTGAGAATGAACACATTCCCGATCTTGAAACCTTCTTTTTGCTGTGTGATTGGCTTTGTCTTCCCCCACGCCTCTTTCTGAAGGATACTCAGGAGAAGGAAGAGGCTGGCAGCACCATAGAACGGATTGCCGCGCTCCTGCGTGCTGATGGCATGTTGGAGGCGTGGCGGGCTGAGGCGCTGATAGCGATGCTGGAAGCCGCCTATCTTGCCGTTACCCCCTACAAGAAGAAATAGAAAAACGCACGTTTTTGTATCGTGGTTGACGGTACTGATTATCTCTCTCGTTAACGGTCGTCACCGTTACTACCGTCAAAAGATCGCGAGTTGAGAGTTGCTAGAAGAAAGATGACGATATTGAAGAGAAGTACCGTCACTGGTATACTAGAGGGAACGGGAGTGGCGCGAGAAAGCTCCTGAGTAGAAAAGAGGAGATCCCTATGGATAACATCCCCGCCGAGCAACGCAAGGCCCAGCAGGAGGCTGGAAAAAAAGACCTGATCAAGTATGTAGAGGAACTGGCAGGCCCAGAAGAGTACCCAGAGGGTGACGCCTGGATCTCGCTGACTGATGCTGCCCGTGTCACCCGAACCAGCGAGGCGATGGCCCGGCGCTGGGTGACATCTGGGCGACTCAGGGTCAAGGAAGAACCGGTGGGTGTGCCTCCCCGCACGCGCCTGGTACGGCTTTCAGATGTCGCCAAAATTCGTCCGATTGTTGATCCCACCGCCGCTATTACTGGTGAGGTGCGCAAACTCGATCTGGCCAGTATTCCGCGTCAGCAACTTCAGATCATGGAGGATCATCAGCGTCTCTTGCTGACGATTGGTGCACTTCAAAGTGGAGTAGATGAATTCTCAACAGAGATCCGTGATCGTTTACGCCGGGAGCTTGACGAGTTGGAAAAGCGACTCAATAGCAGACAGGATCGCGTGAGTGCTGCTCTTGAGCAACAGTTTACAGAGATAGAGAAAAGCCTGAAAGTAGTGTTGACTGACTTAGCTGACCAACTCACCCGGCAGGATCAGGAGCAGCAGCACCGTCTGCAAGAAGCTAGCACCCGTCTCCAGGAGGCCAGCGAACACCTCGAACTGGCACAAAAAGAGCAGCAAAAGCATATCGACAACCTTTATCGGGAGAAAGATGCGCTGCTCAGAATGCATATCAATGATACTAAAGCGATCCGTCTGGATCTGACAACGGAAGGGCAGGCCCGTGAGCAGCTTCAGCGTGATCTCGCAGGAGCCGAAAAACGGCAGCAGGAGGCTCTGGAAGGACAGGTACATGCGCTCCAGCAGCTTCTTGAACAGCAAGGAGGGCAATTACAGGTCCAGCTAGAAACCTTAGAGCGTGATCAGGCAAGAGATGTTGCCGCACTTACTACCCAGCTTGATGCTCTTGAAGAGAGACGAGAACGGATGGATGCTGCAATTAGTAACGTCAAGGCGATTGCAGAGAGTGGCCAGCATCGGATCATTGCACAGGAGCGACGTATGGATACGCTTCAGTACGACCTTGAGCAGGAGCGAGAGACCCGACGCGTGCTTACCCAGCAGCTAGAGTCCGAGCAAAAAGAGCGGGGAGTACTGGCCCAAAGACTCCAGATCCTGGTCAAAGATGTGAACTCGCTGCACGTTGGCCAGCAAGAAAAGCCCGGCGTCAAGCAGAAAAAGGTATAAGTATAGCTATACCTTTTTCTGCTTTATAGGAACGTACGTTTTTCTATTAAAGAGGACTATGGCGCAGCGCAAGACACCTGTTTGCGTTGCTGTAGTGGCTCATGATGGCGTACTTCCATCCATTACGGCGACGATTATTGGTAAAGCAGCGTCTTTCCCAATGATCTCGATGAGTCGTGCAGAGGCATTTTGTGTACGCTCCATACGAGCACTGATAATTTCGTGACGCGCAGTGCCGCTTGCATAGCCATATAAGCCCTGCATGGCTGCATTGTATTCTGCCTCGATACATGCGATAAGTGTAGCGACTTCACTTTGCTGTGCTGACATGATAATCTCCTGGGTGCAATCCCCCTAATCGACGGATATGGACGTTTTCATCGACAATTGTTGTGGTAATGTGCAGCCAGTAAGAGAACTGGCGACAAGAGTCGATGCCTGCTTGACGCTGCTCGACGGTTGGGTGTTCTATGCCATGACTGGCAAGGTGCGCGTCCAGGTACCGCAAAAACGTGACCATATCCATCCAAATGAGCAAAATACCGCCTTCCGGCAGCTCTTGCTCCCCTTGCCAGCGACAACAGATTGAGCTGTACTCCAGGAGCGAGACAAACGCCTTCTGGCCTCCCATACAAGCACCCCCTTTCCCCTACTATCCTAAAGATTATCTCAGGCCATGTGACTCAAGAACCGCATAATAAATAGTTGATGTGAGTCGCATTATCTGAGAGATCAATGCTACCAAGAGAAGTATAGCGGGAAAGAGGGGCAGAAGTACATCTTGTTTTTCATCGTTTTTCATCGTTTTGTGGGTATAATTCATCGCTTCGCTAGAAGGTTTACCAGCCTATTATAAAGGATATTTTTTCGTCCGTACCTTACCAGGGCTGAAACACCTCTTCTAATGCAATGACAGCGGCCTCCTTCGGCCACACTGTTTGGAGCTGGTTATAGCTCAACGCCAATTTATTAAAGTATAGGCGTGAACCGAGGTCTTTTGCCAAAAGCGCGGCTTCGGTCAGAATAGTACTGCTTGGTTCTAACTCTCGCTGTTGTATTTGTACATCAGCTTGATAATACAGCATATCCAGACGCGTGATCGGTTCTTCCAGAGGGTCATTGGTTTCTGTTTGCATCGTAATGAGCGCGTTGTTTGCCTCTTTAGGTTGATGCAAAAACAGGCGTGATTGCGCATCGCCAAAGACGTAGAGTGCATAACGAGATGCACGCAGGTAGGAATAGGCAGGGTCATTCTCTGGGCACATAGGGTAGTGTTCATACGCAAGCCCCATTGCTCGCATCGCTTCCTGAAGATCCTTGCGCATCGCATAGACTTCAGCCAGACCCGCATACGAACGCCCCTTGAGAAGCGGAGTGACACGATGGTCATTGAAGAGAGAGATGGCTTGCTGAAAGGCATGTAGCGCCGCGACACTCAGCTTACGATGGAAGGCAAGATTTGCAATGCTGATCAAGGCCGCAACTTGCAAATTTACGTCATCGACGAGCTGTGCATAGAAGAAGGCTTGCTGCCCGGCCTGTTGTGCCGTGCCAAAGTCCTCACGATCGGTCGCAAGCTCACAGGCAAGGCGTTGGGCGTGCGACGCCAGCCGTACTGCTGAGCGTTGTAGTGGCGAGGAGGAGTCTTTGGCAAGAAGGGCTGTTTGCCCAACGTAGAGCGGGAGAATGGCCTCAACTTGTTGTGAGCTACCACCGTAATACAAATTCAGGCATGCATCGATGCCACGAGCATAAATGGCAAGCATGTCATCAGAGGCAATGTCAAGTAGCATTGAATGCTCGGTAACAGTTTTTTCCTCATAAATTTCTTCCTCTGATATCCCATAGGTATCACAGAGCCGTTGTACATTATAGCCATGTGGGCTTTGTGTGCCTTGCTCCCAGCGACTCAGGGTATTGACGGATACCCCAATGCGCTCTGATGCTTGTTCTAGCGTCCAATGGTTTGCGTTTCGTAGTTGTGCTAATCGCGACCGTACCACATCTCCCCCTCATTTTCAACTGCTGTTCTCTGTCATGAGAACAGCAGCTTGCGTTATTGGTGTCTAAGCTCATTGCAGCTCAATTGATACAAACCGTGTTCGGTTCCATACTACAATCTCATAGCCCTGGTGACCCTGTGTTATATGTTGCATTGTAAATATCCACATGCGTATAGGGAGATGGCTGGGTAATTCTATCTTGCCTTCTGAGAGTTTTTCATTGAGACGCCAATCGGTGCCTCGACTTGCTCTCGCTACTTGTGCTGCTTGAGTATCTGTGCTATCCATATAGGCACATACTCCTTTCTCTTGGTTTCAACCGACGTTGCACCATACAACTTTATAGAGCTTCTTTGTATTCTTGAGTACTCTCAACTTTTTGGCGTCGTCCAGCGCCTCGCTTTGGAGCGAGAGGAAGCCGGAAGATAGGAGGATAGGAATACTTACTGTAGCGAGGGTTCGTGGTATCGATATCCTCTGCTGCAATATGTCCCACTTTGACATGCTGGCGTATGGCCGTCGCGTTGTACGCATACTCAACCTGATATTCATGCTTTGCACGCCAGGTGAGTATTTTTGCAGCCTCACGACCATCCACCTTCCCATTTTCAGGCGCAATGTGAAGCTCTTGCAGTATCTGCGCCATTTCTTCCTCTGTATAACTTGTTGCCATAATCTCCCTCGTATTTTCTCCTACACCCTGAGATTATACACGACATGAATCAAGTCTGCAAGAAATTGGTGCTAAAAACCTTGACATGTCGTGTATATGTCGTGTATATTATAGATATCAATGAGATACAAATAAACAGCGTCTAGTGAGATCTCTCGCCAGACAATACAGAAGAAGGAGAAAATGATTATGTACACGACATCTCACCACTCTGCTACCGCAGGTCGCCGCCATCAAAATCCTCGATGTACTTGCCCTCATTGTGCATTCTTTGATCAGAGTGTTACGCTTCCCATTTGCCCTCTGGCAAAGGGAGGTGTGATCATGACGGCGATTGATACCGAGACAAGCGGAACCTATACCTATTATTATGCTCAGGGAGTCTTACACCCACTGCCAGAAGAGCCTTCTCCCAGGCATACACCTGCGAAAAAAAGCGGGATGAAGCGTTCTTTTCGCACATTGCTGCACGATCTGGTTATGGAAACGATTGAGCAGAGTGTCAAAAGCCATCCGTTTTTCTGGTTGTGTGTTTCCAGTCTGCTTCGCTAACGTTCGCTTGGGCAGCCCTGGTGGTTCGACCCATTTCATACAAAGAGAAAGAAGGTGCATGATGCGTAAGAGGCGTCGTTCTTACCACAGCTCATATCCAACCTATCGCTCTCGCGTAGCTCGCCGAGAACATAATGGCTGCTTTTCTTCCGCCAAACGATTCCTGATGAATTTACTTACTGGCATGTTCTTCTTACTCTTTGCGATCCTGTTTGTGTGTTTTCTTCTTGCTCTATTGATGCACCTGCACCAGGTAGAAGAAATGGGTGTTCATGTCCTTTCGCTCATAACCATCTATGGCCCTTCTGCTCTCCTTCTGACTGTAATTATCACTGGGGTCTTTCTTGTTCTGGGGATCATTTACGGTATGGTCAAGGTTCTTGCCGCGATTTCGGAAACACTTTCCTACGCATCTCTCGCTCATACCAAAGTGAAGCTGGAGAGAGCAAAGATTCACCGGCACAGGCAAGTGCGACCTCTTCCGAAACTCAGAAGCCCTGTGGGGAGGCATACTGTTGAGTGGTAGACGTTTTCGGTTGCTTTGTTTGGTACGCCGTCGGCATTACACGATTAGCACTACAGGGAAAGCGATCCAAAAATATTCCTGGGAATATAGCACATAGTTATATTCCCAGGAATATTTTGTGGTACATGATGTGAACCCTGCTCAGCATTTCCCTGCAACATCGTCAGAAATTGAGGTGTGTACCTCACATTGCGACGGCGAACACAATCTGCGATGTGTTGCTCTCAAATGTATGCGACTTCGCCTTGGTAATCCTTGATAAATTCCCCCTGAAAATTCGCTCTCAACAGGTATAGTTTTCTCAGGCTTCTGGTTATTTGTGTTAAGGCTCTCTGCTTAGCAAGCCTGATCGCCCTGGAGAAAGGACTGTTTTCTATGATCCATGTATTGAATACACGTCGGATGTTTCTTCTGTTCATTTTACTTACTCTTCTCGTAGGTGTCCTCATCCTTGTCAGCTTGCTGCAGCCGGAGTTTCACGTGCTTGTTCAAGCAGCTACCCCACATATTATGTATGGGAATTAAATCATAAAAGAGGATAGGGAGGTTAAACAGAGTAGGGGCCATATATCGTTCTCAAATGCCCCTACACGCCCCCTGCCTGTTTATCCATATCGGCTTTTTCATCCTTCACTATTTGAGCAGCCTCTTCCAGATACATCCTCCCACGCTGAACACTTTCCTGATGCTCAGACAAATATTTGGCATAGCTTCGTAGTGTACTTGCGTATTCCAGGCGCATTCCAGCCTTGTTAAAAAGATGGAGCGCTTGTTCAAAATACTCTGATGGCCCCGAATGTATCGTTCCCAGCACACGGTATGCCAATCCAATGAGCCAGGTCAATTCAAAACGGAGAGCTTCTTCTAGTGCCTGCGTTGCAAGCAGCTTCGCTATGTCATTTTCCCCAAGCAAGAATACTACTTGTCCTAAGAAGATGTGTGCTTCGGTGCGTGTTTCAGCTTCGATCTCATCTAATTTGATTGCGGATTGTAACGCTCTCTTCGCTCGCATCAGAAAATGGAGAGAGAGCTGTTCTCGGCGATCCACGGAGAGTTCTTCAGCCGCTTCAAGCGCCAGGGCCTGCCTATAATGGAGCTTCCCTAAAGCTACTAATCCGAGACCAAGGCATGGCTGAATATGCATTCCTCTGCTGATAGATAAACAGCAATGTATATGGCTTCCTGCATCCTCGTAGTTTCCTTGTTGTTGCAATGTCTCGGCCAGGTGCCCGTGCAAGATACTCAGATACACTTGATCTTTGGCTTCCTGAGCATAGGTAATTCCTTTGCGTAACCATTGCTCGGCTTCCGGCAACTTGCCCAGGCGAAGAGCAAGAATACCTAGATTTCCACATACGGCCCCAATCAGCGGCGTTTCTCCAATCTGTTCTCCAATCGTTAACGCTCGATGCAGAGCAACCTGCGCAGACTCGTGATCAGCTTTTCTGAGATATGCATCTCCAAGATTACAACTGATAACGGCGATATCCCTTTTGCTTTCGGACTGTTCAAATATTGCTAATGCTGTGTTCCAGTGCTCGATAGTTGCCACATACTGACCAGATCCATTGGTAATGAGCCCTAATAAGAGATGGATACGACCGAGATTAATTGGATCTCCTGCGAGCGTCTGTCCTATAAGGGTTCGAGGTGAAGATATATCTATCTCTGTCCATTTTCCTTGATGCTCTGATTCGAAGAGATGAAGTGCTTCGAGCGCTCTGGGAAGTGCCTCAGCGTAGTTCCCAGAGCGCCAGTAGACGTAACTTTGCCTATACCGAAGATAGGCCAATGCAGGTCCATCAATGATGCCCGCACTGGAGAGTACCTGTTCACTCTGTTGGTAACATTCCAGGGCACGTACTAGTTTGCCACCACTATACCAGGTAAAACCGATTTCGCACCAAAGTAACGCAGATCGCTGGAGTTCTTGTGGAGAGGCAGAAGTAGACCAGGTAGAACTGGTCTGTAATGCTTCCTCGTACCATCGGCGTGCATCTTCATATTTCCCCTGATACCGGGTACATTCTCCCAGCAACTCCAAAAGCGTGATCAGATGTTTCTGTTCCTCCAGAGACAATGGACACTGCCTCAGGTGGTCAAGCGCAATTCCATAGGCGCGTGCTGCATCAGGATAGGAGGAAAGGGTATATGCACGATTTCCGGCGATCTCTGCATAAGAGGCGATACGACGCGGTTCTCCACCTCCTCGCATCAAATGATACATAATACTATCCGCACCCTCTTCGCGGTTTTGGTACTTTTGGCAAAATACGTCTGCTATGCGGCGATGAAAGCTTGCCTTGCGTGCCGCAGAGAGCTGTTCGTAAAGATGGCTGGCCAACAGCGGATGCCAGAAATGGTAGGTGATAGGTTGCTGAATCCCTTCTTCGGTCAGGAGACCCATCTGGAGGGCCTCTTCGAGAAGAGAGATTACCTGGTCTTCCGATTGATCCCCGGCGAGCGAACGCAAAACATCCAACTCGAAGGTTCTGCCAAGGACAGCCGCTTTTCCCAGGAGAGCAAAACAGGCTGAACTTATTCCTTGCAAGCGATGGTCAAGCAAGGCAGAAACGGTACGGGGTAAAGGGGGAAGAACCATTTCCCCTATCCGTTTCCAGTATTTTATGGTGTGGGCCAACTCTTCGGCGAAGAAGGGATTGCCAGCTGCACCTATGGACACTGCTTGTATCATCTCTGGTGTCCGTAAGACAGAGGAGACGAGCAGGTGGATCTGCTCGTTACTGAGCGGCGTGAGAAGCAGGATCTCGATCGAATGTTCGCGTTGCAGATCTGTGAGCAGCTTGCGGAGAGGATGGTGGACGTTCAACTCGGTATCTCGGCAGGTGCCAATGATCAGGATAGGGAAGTCCTGGATGCGGCGGGCCAGGTAGGCGAGTAAGTCGAGGCTGCTCGCGTCAGCCCACTGCAGATCGTCGAGCACGATGAGCAGTGGGGTTGCCCGGCTCAAGGCGACCAGTAACTCTAGTACTGCCTCCCATATGAGAAACGGTTCCTGTGGTAAAGAGATAGACTCATCAGCCATTTCAGGAAACAATGACTCAGGAAGGAGTGGGCGCAAATGCCGATAGAACTGAGGCAGGGTTTTATGTTCTTGTTGCTGCCACATCTGCTGGGTGACGACCTTGCGTAACACCTCAATCCAGGGACGGTAGGGGATAATACGTTCCTCAGGATAGGCACTGCCCCAGACTACCGTCCACTTCCTCCCTGCGACAAAACGTGCTCCCTCTTCCGCTAGGCGCGTCTTGCCCATACCCGCTTCCCCCTCTAGTAGGAAACAATGTTGGATTTCTGCAGGAAGGAGTGGCGGATGCTTGCTTTTTGCTGTACGTCGCTGCTTCTCCTCAATGCCCTGCAAACATGCCTGTAATCGCTTTAATTCTTGTTCGCGCCCAATGAGATGACTCTGGGGACTACGGCCAACCTGCTGTAGTAAAGGAGGGAGATTTACGCCAATATACTTTTCTACGGTGTGATTGCCTTCTTTCCGACGGACAAACCAGTAGGGTCCATGCCCCTCCCCTTCTTCACGACATTTTTTGCAACGGGCCTTGCCACATTTAATGGTTTTTTGAAAATAGGTCGCTTGGTCATTCATTGGTAGATCCCCTCTTTGTCATCGCACGCTCTCTAGATCTGTAGCCACTAGTATAGTGGTCAAACGAAAGATCCGCAAGATTCACACAAGCCTCTCATTCCGTTGCGTCAGGAAGGCTGTTAGGAGAAGGCGTAAAGCCTCGCACCGTACACTTTTTTTATAGCAGAGGGAAATAAATAAAGGAGGACGTTATGACTCAAGCAACCATCGACCATCCCCTACAAAGGGACATACAGGCAAATCCAGAAACCATCAACCTTGCGGAGCCAGGGAGCTTCTACCGCTATGAGATTAATCAATTTGATTTAATCGATTCGAAACAGGTTATTAACTTAGCACAAGAGATTGACCATGCAAGAAAAACTCCGCAACGTACCCATAAGCGATTAGAGATGATGATTCAGGAAACACAAGAGGCAAAAGAGGCGAAGCAAAAATTGATCGAGAGCAATCTTCGACTTGTCCTCTACGTTGCCAGGAAATATAAAGGCTTGAGTATCGACCTGATGGATCTTATCCAGGAAGGGAACCTGGGTCTCATGCACGCAGTTGAGAAATTCGACTATCGCAAAGGCTACCAATTTAGTACCTATGCGATGTGGTGGATTCGCCAGTATATTACACGTGCATTATCAGAGCAAATGGGAATAATTTACGTTCCTTATTATAAAGTGGCTGCAAAGAAGCGCATGCAAAAACACCTTCAACAACAAAAAGATGCGCATGAGCCAACCATCGAAGATCTTGCACGTCAAATGGATATGAGTGTAGAACAGATCGCTGAATTACTCTCTACGGGCCAGGAAACGTTGAGCCTGGATCGGAAACGTACGATTGGCGACGATGAGGTAGCCATGGCTGATCTCATCGAAGATCTCGCGCAGACACCAGAACAGGTTACCTTGACCCACACGTTACAAGAGCAGTTACAGGAACTTCTCAAAACACTCCCATTTCAAGAACGGCGAGTCCTTGAGCTGCGTTATGGTTTGCAAGGGAGCTATCCATGTGATGGGTTGGCCAGTCTCTTTGCAGAAGGCGATGAATTGGATGATGGGCGTGAACATAGTTATCTAGAGATTGGCAAAGAACTCGGCCTGAGTCACGAAGCGATACGGCAGATAGAATTTCGCGCCTTGAGAAAGCTAGAGGCTCTTTGCCATGATTGCCGATTGCAAGATTTTTTATTCGAATAGTGATGCTCGTCTACTAGGTAATACTGTCTCTTTTTTCTCAGAACTCGGTGCCTAAGAAGCGGCCATACTCAGGCGATGCTACCTCGTCAAGCAGTTAAGGGTCGAGTACCTCCTTGTGATCAGCAACCTCTCGGCTAGTCCCAATTGGTCAAGCAGGCACGCTGATTGGCCATAATCTTATGTAAGACCGGTATAAGAAAAAATAAAGACAAGCAAGGACAACGGTAAAGACATACTCAGTGAACACACGAAAATACTCAAGGATAAAAGAATTTCCTTTTATGGAGAAACAGAATGAAGCGTTTATTTGTAGGGCAAAACCAGGAGCTGCCAAGGGTGCTCAGGCTCCTATCAACCCTTTTGCACCCTCGTGACAATTCACAAGCACTCTACTGCGGTATATGTACCTGTCGACTCACGCTAAAAACGACAACAGAGAACTATCGGGAGATTGTCAAACACTATCATTGTCCTCAATGCGCTAAAACCTACGAGGCACAATTTGCGCAGATAAGTATCCTCGTTGCGTCTGCTGGTGAACAGGACGTTGAACTTGCTCATGAATGTACCTTGTGTCACTCCCTCTATCAGGATGGTTTAGAGCACTGTTGTCATATTGATCAAATAACAAGGACATCCTGATACCCTTGCTTTTGCTAACGATGCGCGAAGCTCAAGTGGATAGATGCAAGCCTTTGGTTAAGGCCGCTCAGAGTGTCCAATAGGTTTCTTCCTGCTTTTTTCTTTCATATTGTAGTATAAGGATGTGTTATGCCAAGAAGACGAAGGTATTCTGCACGTAGGGGACGGGGCTACGATGATTACGTCGACTATGGTTCTTATCGTTCTCGTCGACGACAGCGACGACGTGGTGGGTGCCTGGCGCCTATACAACGCTTTTTCAGGAATGTAGCGATCCTACTACTTCTTGTGATTGGGATCCTTGCCTTTTTCGGTTTGACTTTACTCATTGTATTCAACTTTCGCATCTTTCTTCAGATCCTCCACTACGCAGGCTATGTGATTGCTGTCCTGGCCGTGTTGGGGATTTTATATCTGATCGTGCGCATTATCGTTGCAATCTCGCAGTGGGTCTCTGCCGCTAGTCTTGCCAGGTCAAAAGCGAAAATAGAGCGTGAACGGGTGCGCCTTGAAAAAGAACGGGTGCAGCAGGCACGGGTACATGTGCAGATGGAACGTGAACGTGTAAGACAGGCACATGTGCAGGTCCAACGGGGGAACGTCCAGATACGTTCCCAGGAAGCCAAAATTGATCGAGACAACTACGCTTTTTATCAGAAGTACCAGCAG
Organism: Ktedonobacteraceae bacterium; assembly: GCA_013695595.1. Taxonomy (GTDB): domain Bacteria; phylum Chloroflexota; class Ktedonobacteria; order Ktedonobacterales; family Ktedonobacteraceae; genus JACDAE01. Next base: position 29,819 of record JACDAE010000804.1, read on the forward strand.
CCTGAATCTCATCCAAGTCCATATCAAACCAGAAATTTGCGAGAGAGAGAATATCAGGAGCCGTTGGTCCGCGTTTTACCAGCTCTTTCATCAGCACCAGTCGATCCGGAACCGCCAGAGCCTGAGGTGTCTGAGTTAGAGCAGATGGGCATGCCAGCAAAAGGACAGATATTCCACTATAAACGCTATAAAAAATACCTCAAGTCAGGGCAACTCTTTATTGGGGTGCGCAAAAACGGATCGCCCCGGATTGGCGATTGGCAAGATTATAAAATCACGCTCATTTTAGGATCTTCTTCGAGCGGCAAAAGCACGACTGTCCTGGAAAAATGTGTCGGTCATGTGCAAAATGCTGGATTACTGGTTGTTTGCGATCCTGGAGGCTTTAAACCAGATTCGATTACGCAACGTATGGGGGCACTTGCCGATGCACTCATGCCAGGAACAAGCGTGGCGCTTGAGCACGAAGATATTATGCAGAATCTCGAACGATTTCGCGTGGAGTTGGAGCGTCGGCGACGCGGGGCCGATATGACCACTCCAATTTTGCTCATCATCGATGAGTTGAATGGTCTTTTAATGGATAAAGACATTAAAAAAGACCTGACAGAATTGCTAGAAAAATTTGCGCAACAGGCCAGAGGATATAATATGTACATGATCCTGTGTGCCCAGCGTGCTTCTGGCCTCGCCACCATTCGGAACTCAGTCATCAGTTTCATTTGTCATAAATGTCCGGAGATGGAGGCTTCCAAGATCCTTCCAGCCCGTTATGCCAAACTTGCCCCCGAGCTGGGTGTTGGGCAGTCGTTTGTCAGCGATGCGAATGGATACATCGAACCGCTCCAACAGATTTATATTACTGCTGAAGATATCGCTGCGAGTGTTGGTGGTACGCAACATCCTCCTGCAACTCTTCATAGTCATCCAACAGAACCCCTTGTGCGTAACTATGGCGCACCACAATATAGGCAGGCAACGCCGTCGCAAAAACTGGTGCTGCGACGAACGCAACTCATTCAGCACAATCCCTCCCCCCTCTCCGTGGAACCTCGCCCATCCGTTTCACGATCAGCCACATGGGGAGAGTCCGCAGAGAGTGTACCTGTCCCTCGTCAACCTTCAAAGCCAATACAAAACGTTGGATCGCTCGATACTGAGGAACTAGCCCCGCGATCAACTGCTGCTTCAAAGCAATCCAAGCAACTCTCATCCGAGCCACTTAATCCATTTGATGCACTGGCAGCGCTGCGCGATCAACAGAAGAGAAAGTAATGTTCAAAAAATATTCCAAGGAGATGCTTAAAAATTGGTCATCGGAAAATTAACAAGAAACGAAAAGTTGTCTCACAGAAGTGTTTCCTGTGAGCTGTATGTGCTTAAATCACAGTGTTTCGCACTCTGGCTGTTGGTGAGTATGGCATGAAACAGCAAGTGATGATTATTGCCGAGCGCCTGCGTACTTTTCGCGAAGCTGCACGCATGACGCCAACCGAGGTTGCACGTAAGGCGCAACTGAAGACAGAGTACATTCTCCGCGTTGAGCAAGGACGCGATCCCAATCTTACCGTGCCTGCATTTCTTAAATGGTGTCAGGCACTTGAAGTGGATCCCGCACAAATCATGGCGTGTGTGCATTTAGAAGATGCGCAGAGGAAGCGTCGATGATAATGAAACGCTGGACCGGTTCTTTGTCCGTCAGGAGACCGAATGTGGGGATATGGCAAGGATGTGGCTCTGCTCGTAAATATACGAGCACCCGTAGCGAGACCTGTGCCCGCGAGATCGCTGCAGACTAGTGTACGGAATTGGGGTTTGCGCATTATGACTTCCGGCAGATGGTGAAAAACGTGCTTGGCCGATTTCGGGTGGTCACGGTTTATGCAGAGACAGGGGAGCCTTGTGGAGAGTAGATTATTGGCTGTTTAGCAAAAGAGAGGAAATCATAAAGGCCCGTCGGTGCGAAAACGTTGAAAAGAGTCGGGTAAGAGGCCGAGTCCTGATTGCTCAGGAGCACACCAATAGGCCCACTGGCAGCGTTGCGTGATCAACAGAAGAGAAAGTAATGTTCAAAAAATATTCCAAGGAATATTTTCCCTATTAGGAAAGGAGAAGAAACTATGGCATACGAAGAAAAACATCTCTTGCTCAGTCTCCATGATCTCATCTCATTAAAAGATGCCCATATCCCAGCTGGTGCTTTCGCGATGCGACCCCTGGATCAAACGCATATCGAGCAACTAGTTGAGAGCGATTCAGAGTCCTGGCCAGAAATAGAGACAACGCTGTCTACGCAAGGCTATATAGTCATAGACGGCTACCATCGCTGGGAAGCTGCCAAGATCAAGCAACTTGAGCATATTAAGGCGATCCGCCGAACCTATGCCTCAGAGCAGGAGATTATTGAAGCGGCGTTTCAAGCAAACCTGAAGCACGGATTGAAAGCCAGTATCCAAGCAAGAGGAGATTACGCGTACTGGCTCCATCTCTCTTTTCCAGCTATCGATCAGGTAGAGATCGCACGGCGGGTTGGGATGACTCAGGGTGGCGTCAGCAAAGCAATCAAAAAGCGAGAAGAACTAGCAAAACACGTGGAGCAACACGAAGGAAAGGTTGATGAACAAGAGCGGCAGCGCGTCATGCAGCAGTCTTGCAAACATTTCGCAAGAGGAGCAATCCGCTTCCTGGATGAAGTAAAAGCTTTGAGTGATGAGGAATTATTGCAAATATTCCAAGAAATCGTTAAAAAGGAGGAGAAAATAAAGCTTATTCGTGTTGCAAGACTACTGAGCGGCAATCCTCCGATGCAAATGACTGGCCCACTTCGCCTTCGTCAGTTTGCAAGCAGCAATTCCAATCAGGATCCTCTTCAGCATTGGACTTCGGAGCAGTGAAGAAAAATATGGAGAAGTTGGCCTCAGACCTGCATGTGCATATAGACCCAGGGCCGAGATACGGCCAAAAATAGGACAGAGGGATAAAATACAGTAGAGGGAATTAAGAGTATTTCAAACACGAAGAACATGGATGCTGCCACTCACTAACCTTAGCGAACTAAAAGCTCGTCAAAATAGGACTCTCTTGTTTGCAAGCACTCTCAAGATCGAGGCTTTGCAAGGTTGGCTAGGGTTCCAGCATTCAAGAGAGTGCCAGCAAAGAAACGGAAAATATTGTTACTACCCTTTTTAACTGTTATCCTTCTGTCCTATTTTTGGCCGTATCTCGGTCCTGGGTCAATGATGGCTCATAACAAGGTGTTAAATAGCGGCGATGACGCGCTGAGTGACCCATGTAGCCATCGGGGGCGGGACCATGTGCCCACATTGCCGTATCAGCTCCTCTTTCGTGTCCGCCGCAATAATGTAGTTGGCAGGCAACCCACTTCCCCCGCGAACTTCGCTCTCGTTGAGCATCCGAAAGCTGCACTCCTGGATGTCTAGGGAGCCAGAGCGCGGGGGAAAGACGATCCCGCAACGGGCAACTGTGGAGAACGTACAAAACGGTTCAAAAATGCTGTATGGTTTGCCATTGCTATAATACGTAACCCAGAATGGCAGCGGTCCCTCCAGGGAAGGAATGCCCTGAGCGCTGGCCGGGGGAACCTGCTGATGCTTTACAAAGCGGTCGATACCGAGCTCGATGCGCTGCAGCGTCGTGTCCTCCAGTACAGGGAGTCCGTAATCTTGACGATCTCGTATCCTGATGCCGCGATCCGCATAGTCGATGACCGCTGCGGCTGCCCTATAAGGAGGAAAGACGCGCCTGGAACAGTACGGGCAATTATAAGTATATTGCCCTTTACCGGTGTAGTCGTACTTGCCCCACTTCTTTGTAGGGTTCTTAAAGCACTGCACTGCTCGTACCTCGCGTTCGCAATACGCGCAGATCACCAGTGGCCGAAACTCCAGGTCTGGCCGTTTTGCTCCTTTACGCCAGAAGATTCCGATCCATCTATCGCGCCGCTGGCATACGTCGAAGAACATCGCGCACAGATAGAGTTCCTGACACTCATAGCCCAGCGCCTGCATCTTCTTTTTCCAATCCTTGTAGTCTCCCCATTTGCTGGCAACTTCCGTGACATTCTCAAAGATCATGCTATGGTAGGGTGTTCCCTTTTCGACTTTTGCCGCCGCCGCACGATAGACCTGCCACATCGACATGCGTGATTGTTCGACGTGTGGCTTATCATCATGGTCCGTCCACATCGCCAACTGGCCCTGACCGTTCAACTTCTCTCCTGCGGCAGGGGTCTGGAACCGACATTCAGGACTCCCTGTGCCGAGCAGAGAGTCACATTCTTGTACAAAATCCACGTCCTCCATACGCATACACAGATGCTTCGCACGCGGGAAGTTCTGGCGATGGGTCTCAATAGAGCGGGGATCGTGATTGACGGCCAGGTTCAATACTGCTCCCCCGTGTTCAACGCCAGAGCCAAACGCGCCAGCACCACAGAAGAAGTCAGTTGCCGTCAAATCCTGATCCCAATAGAAATGCGTAGCCATTTTATGTTCCTCATATACCTATACCTATAGGTATATCTTTTGACGATAGCAACGGGTAGTATCGTTATAAAGTTGTCGTTTACAATACAAAAACGCGCGTTTTTGTATGAGAGATTAGGACATCTTTCCTAGTCTTCTTCGTCATCATATGGCTGTGAGCGCGAAGTCAGCTTATCTGGCTCTCCCCGCAATCTACGCTCCAATGCACCAACCGCGTCAGCGACCCTTCCCGAGCATCCATACACAACGTACTTACGCCACACCTCTTCTCCAGGTCCGATCACCTCTACATTACTCGCCGCCCAATACGAGACACGCGGCCAACTCAGGGCTTCAGCAAGATGGATCATACGCTGGCGTAGTCGTTCTTCCACCTGGCTGATGACCTCCACAGGGTGACGCTGCAAGCCCGTCTTCCCGTCGATACAGCCGTGGATTAACGGATTGAGTCGCCGATGCAGTGCGAGCATCACCAGCCCTATCGTTCCATCTGATGCTTCCTCCAGAAAGGTCTGCCACACTGCGTCGCCCTCACCAATCTCGACCGCCATTTTATGTGACACTTTTTGATGCATTTTCTGAGCGCCCGATTATGCTCAATGTTTCTCTGTAGGAATGAGAAGAAGGCCTCGCCATTTTATGTGGCATAAGGCAAAAAGCCTGGTTCCTGATGGAAAGCCAACTCACAGAGAAGTGCGCCATTTGCTACTGGCAGAAATCCGCCAGTAATCAAGTCAAAGGACAGCAATGCACGCATTACAGATTTCTACACAGGTATTGCAAATAAAAAGACTGTTCAACATAGCGATCAATCGTGCGACCTGCTCCTGCTCTTTCCCACAACACGAACAGTGATAGGTCGTTCGCGTGGAGAACCGCGAGGCGTGCGTTGACCCCGGTGGTGCAGCACCTGGCGCAACACCGTCTTCACGCAGAATTTCATTACAAATGTTTATGCACCCATCACAGAGCAGCCTCCCTTGGCCAAGATCCAAGAACACCTGGACCTTTTCCGGCGACCAGCCGCAACAGGAGCAGCGTGGTTCTTGTTTCTGCTCTGGCTCTGATTGAAGCGGAGGAGCTATCGGTCCTTGCCGCTCTCCCGGAGATCCGTGCGGCTGCTTTTCTAAAACCATCTCCTCGTCAGGTCGACGTTTGCGGCGCTCCTGGAGGAAATCGACGGGCTCGACGTTACTCATTCTGATCCCTGCTGCATTGCTTTCCAATCTTCTCGTAGTAGATCGACCCTTGTACGTGTATAACTCACAAAAACATGTACATATGCCGATAATGTTTCTGCTGTTGCTTCACGAGCGTACAAGGCTACATCAGTGACTACGACACTGATAAACTCTCCCTTCGAGATATCACCATCCTGCAGTATGATCGTGTCGCCTCTCTGCGGAACGCCAGGCAACGCTACGATCACGCTATCTTCTGGACGGGTCTGCCCATCCTCATCAATGACTTCAACAGGAATAAACTCGCCAAATGGTCGCTGGATCATCTGTCTTTCCTCATTTGTTTCAACCCTCAGCCTCTTGTTATAGAAGCTGCAACTGTTAGTGAAAACAATCGTTTTCCACTAAATATCCATAATGTGTACTCTTACGTGACATGAATAACATGATGCGGCAATGCTTGGGCCTTCATGAGCACCAGACGAAGATATTTACTCGCATTTTCTTCACCTGTTTCTGGCTCACCTAATACTTCAAGGGCATGCTGGAGGAGTGGTATCGCCTGCTGTCCTGTTTTGAAATCTAACAGGCAGATCCCTTGCTCGCCAAAGACATCAACCCGCCGAAACACCTGGTGATACCTATAGGTAATACTCATTTCCTCATCTGCTGGTTGTGTATACGTAATCGCATCAGTAGTGAATATAATAGTTCCTGATTGGTGAAACTTGATATCATAACCCATAGGTCTCTTCTTTCCCACAACCAAATCATTCCTGACCATATAACTACTTTTAAAAGCATACAGTGTAGAAACGTGCGTTTCTGTACTGCCACTCTTTCGTATAATTGGTTGTCTCTTACCCTATATACCCCCAATGGGGGGCCATAGGGGAGAAAGAACCTATGGCTATACTCCCAGCAAGCACCCGTAAGGGATAAAAGAACAACATATCTCCCCACTGGGGAGAGCAAAGGGGGAGGTTTCTCCCTCAACTGCTCTCAGCTTAGCCCAACTCTTCTTCATCCTCTTCTGGGCCTCGACGATACAGATTATACATGAGCTATTCACCTCCTTTGATCCATAATATGCTTGTTCCACAACTAAATCAGCGGCTGATCACCTCTTCTATACACATATTACTTCATATCTAGCACACGTAACAGCCACCAGCGGCCATTTGAACATTATTATCTGGCCTTTAGCTTGTTCCAGTAGAAAGAAGAAGGTAGCCAATGCTTAAATTCTCTTTATTCCTATAAGCCAGCACAATTTTGCAAATGGCCGCTAGTGGGCATTTGATGAGGAAGGATGTCTGTTATACTCATATCAACAGACTAGTCGATGCAAAAAGCAGATGCATGAGTGTAATAGTTCCTATACCCGAAAAATTATATAATAAGGAGGCAAGTAAAAATGACAACAATGACTGGAGTCAAATCCCAAATGATAGAGGTGCGTACACCAAAGCTGTTTCCAACGCATACTGTTCGCGAGGTATTGGTAGTTGAGAAATGGCATGTGCAAGAGGGCGAAATTCTTCAGCCAGACCAGCTTATGGTCTCGCTAGAGACTCCTCCAGGGTTCTTCGATATTCCTGCGCCACCTGAAGTGGCCATGCCACATCGCGTTGTACGTCTTTATATACCCGATGGTGGAGAAATCAGGCTCAATGATCTGCTCATCACCCTAGAACCCGTTGATGAAAGCGACTAGCCTCACATATCTTTCAACCAAGGTAAAAAAATCCTTATGGAGTTTTTCTAACCGTTGTTATAGCCTTAACAAGCACAAACTTATGCTTACTTACGAACTGATCGAGACACGGCATAAGAAGTCAAAGTAAGCAAAAAGCATCCTAGTCTTATTGTCTAGGATGCTTTTTTATCACCTAGGAGCCAGTTTCTACAAAGGAGGCCAACTGCATCTACACTCAGCCTCCCTCTTGTTCTTTCAGGTTTTGCATTTCCTCAGAAGGAGATAATTCCATCGCTTGTCTTTCTTCCTTTGGTTGGAGATATGCTTCTGGAACACTATGAACGGGTTCTAAACGCCGCTGCAAGAGATGAATAGGAGCAAGAGTGCTATTCTTCAAGGTGGTATCGAGCTGACGCATAGCTTCCAAGGAAGGAGCAAGCGTCTGAGCATAGGCAGTCATTGTCTTATTAAAGATCTTAATGACGTCATCCAGCTGGGAGCGTAAGGCATTCCATTGCTGATGGCCTTCAGCAAGATGGCGATAGATCTGTTGTTCATGCTTCAAAAGCTGTTCTACATTCTGAGCGCGACTTTCCACACTCCATCCATAGGCAATCACTTTGAGCAAGGTAAGCAAACTAATTGGGGATGCAAGCATAACCTTCAGATTCATGCCGTATTCCATAAGAGCTGGATCGTGCTCAAGGGCAGCGCGAAACATGGCTTCCGAAGGGAGGAAAAGGACGACAAATTCGGGAGCATTGCCCAGCTGCCAATACTCCTTCTGAGCCAGCTCTTTTATGTGTCGACGAACTGCACTTGTATAGATTTCCATATGCTTTGATATTCCGGTTTCTTCGATCCTCTTTTGTGCAGTCAAATAGGTTTCCAAGGGGGCTTTCGCATCAATCGCAACACATCGATCTGGAGGAATGTAAATTATCACGTCTGGTCGCTGTTGGCGATCTAAAGAAGGGAAAGACTTCTGTGCTTCAAAGTCACATTCCTTCTCCATGCCTGCAAGTTTGAGGCAATTGAGCAATTGCAGCTCTCCCCACGTTCCCTGTTGTTTTGTCGTTCTAAGGGCTTTGCTGAGCGTGTTTACTTCCTGCTGGGTATGAAGCAATTCCGCTGTCACCTGGCCCTGAAGTGCTTTTGTCTGTTGCTCAAATGTATTACTAAAAAGTTTTTGCTGTTCGTGTAAGAGCCCCTGTTGTTGCTGAATCTGACCTTGCTGCTGTTGGATTTGGCCAAGAGCCTTTGTTAATTGCATGCGAAAGCTTCGTTGCCGCATTGCTGAGAGAACCAAAAGAATGAGCAACAATACACCTCCCACAGCAACAGCGCTTAACACAATAGGTCCCTCGTTCCTCATTGTCCATTCAAGCATTTCCAACTTCCTTCTACTCTTGGGTAGAACAACATCAAGTAGTGAAGATATGGTGAAATGAGTGTAAACTCCATCGTTTTTCATCTTCCTTCACCGGATAGTGTGGTTCTACCTACTTTTGAGCTGTCTCGGAAAAATAAGGGATCTGTACCTTGTATATAAGTACAATTCTTAATCTCTCACCGAATTATACAGTTTCAATAGCTAGGAACGGCAATACCCTCTACTTTTGTAGTAGAGGGTATTGCTTGTTAAGTAATTGCTTATAAACTAACGGCCACCATCGTCGTCGTCTTCTGGGTCATGTGGCGTGTCGGTGCACTCAAGTAGGTTCCAAAGCTTCATGTGATGTCTTCTCCTTCCAATACAAGAATAAGACCTTACCCAGATACAATTTTACACTATTTAGTACATTTTTTCAAGCCTTATGATATATTTCATTCAACAAATTGTGAGATGTATTTTCCCAAATTGGAATCAGTTGCGAGCCGCCGATGAGGGATAGCTGGTTTCGTAATTCCTAATTCTGTTAAATCATCTAAATGATGCAGTCCGACTGACCCAACCATCATCTGTTCAAAAGCTACTTTTTCCTCATCTAAAGCTTTGATAACAGAGAGATAGCCTCGGAGATAGACACTATCTTTGGCAGAGTATATTCCGGGCTGATTAAGATGAGTAACACCTCGCCATGTGCGAAGACAACGATTTTGTGCGTTTCTTCGTGCACTTTCTTGGATCTCGGCAGCAGTCAGCGTCTTTTCTACAAGCAAGCTTCGTATTGTATTTACCTTTTCTAAGAACAAAAGTAGCTTCCTAAAAGTGAATGGATCACTGATTAGTCCTGATGCCAAGCCTGTAGCAAGAGTACCGATCCAAGATTTATTTGGCTTACAACGGGATCCCTGCTGATCCACCTCTTGGGTATAATAGATTGCTAACCCTTCCTCAATTTCTAAAAATCCCTGGAGGCCAGCAGAAAGTATTGCTAAGGGAGATTTTTCTCCAGCGTTGGAGCGAAACGCATGTGTTTCAATCTCATGAGCCAGCAATTCTCTAATTTTTGCAAGACTCACCCATTGTCCCTCTCCTGGCAATATAAGTTGTTGCAGATTTAGGCTAACACGAGCGTGGTCAGCAGTTAGATCGTGTTTGACCGTCCAGGGAAATTGATATGTCCGAAAAACATCTGTAAAAAAGCGACCCACCGTCTCTGGTGAAAAAAGCGTCAGTGTCTCATCAACAGAAGTGTATTGGATCTCTGTTCTTTGCTCAGTTGGTACATCGGAGAGTTCTAAGCTCATTGGTTTAATTAGCCAGTGGCTCGTCTCCTGTATGATATGTTTGCTTAATTGCTCGGTCTCGTTATGTTGTAGTCCACGCCTTAATGTATCTGCAAGTTGACGAATTGCCAGTTCCATTTCCGCCATGCTTGGGCTAGAATTTATGCGCTGGTTATGGAACCAGAAAGCATCATCATCTTGACGTCCTGTAGCAGCAATCATATTTAACTCATCTAACCGCTCGTCAATTGTACCTAAGTAGAGCCGACGGACAAGCACATTAGGTTCGTGCTGCTCTATTTCTACTCTTAATAGTGAAAAATCTGTCAGCTTCGATTGTACCTCTGATTGTGGGATAAGCGGATAATGAAAAGAAGGCTCTCGTTGTTCCTCATAAGACTTCCCCAGCTCTCTTTTTCGAGATTGAGCAATAATTGCTGCTATACGCTTTGAGATATCTTCATCCTCTGGCTGTTGCACAATACTATTCCACTCTAACAGTTCTTCTTCAGAAAATGGTCCCGCTGGAGTAAGCCATTTGATATCGCTATATGATGCAAGTTGATGATATCTTGGATACCAACGCCAGTCCAACTGGCGGCGAGGGTTGGCTTTATGCCAGCTCTCGATAGTTCGCAAACCTTCCGTTGCTGTTGCGGCTGATACCTCTCGTGAAGTTCCTCCAACCAAGGGAATACCCTCAAGAAAAAGTGCTTTTGCTTCATCAAGTTTCCCTAACAATAGAAATAGTTTGCCTCTGTTGATAAGCAGCATCCCTTTTTCTTTAAGAGTGGAGTTTTGACCAGCATCTAACAATTGCTGTATTATCTGCAACGCACGGTCATTATACATTAGCGCTTCGTGAAAGTTTCCAACCTGGCCAAGCAGTTGACCATAATCATCATAAGAAACGGCGAGAGAACTTGGAATGACAAATCCTGCCTCTTTTAGCTTTAAGCATTCCTTCATTGAGTGACTGGCTGCTTCCAGGTCTCCTGTAGTTCGCTGATAATACGATAAGTCGTTAAGCTGTCTTGCTCTCTTAAAGCGCATATGGCTATGTTCTATAGGAGAGGCAAAACGCTCTTGTTGTTGTAGTAATTCAACACATTGTTGATGTACAGTAATAGCTTCTTGTCTGAGACGAAATGCATCCTTTCGCAATATTCCTGCTGATGCCTCATCTATTTCTTTTTTAGCCAAAGCATCCTGGTGATCTCCCCACCGTCCTAACACATACGCCTGCCGATCAAGCAGATCTGTAAAAGTAGTTGGTTGAGTGCTTTGAAGATCCTTATACTCTTTGCATATCTCGTCAATTAATGACCAGGCTTCAGCATGCTGTTTAGCAGTTATCAGGTAGCGTAGTTTATGATGAACAAGATGGAATGTAGTACTTGGCTTAAGTCTGATGCTTTCTGTACTCATTACCTCATAGAGATACAGATATGCCTTTTTACGCTCAGCACTGCCCAGATCCTTGTCAATTTCGCGAGCCAGCAAGTGGTGTTGTAAAAGCAGTCCTCCTACTTCTTCTTCTATAGAGCGGTGCCAGTTGGAGGAGCGCATGATTTCATCGGCGAGACGTGCAAGACGAGGGGCATGCCCAAACGCAAAGCTGAGCCACCCATACTCAATGAGGAGTTCAGCAGCCTCAAGGAAATGCCGCTGCTTGAGATGAGTAGCTGCCAGTTCGCTGATCAACATAGCCTGTTCCTGCTCGCTGCTGAACGTTCCCTGCTCCAGCCAGACTGTATAGGTGTGGATAAGCTGTTGTTCGGTCTCAGCTAGGCGCTTGTCTGCCTGAAGCTGGTGGATGGTCGCTTCACGCGCCAACGGCTGCAAAATCGCTCGTTCGTCCTGCTCCATGGTAGTACGATCAATCAGTGATGCCTGAAGCAACTCGGCGAACGCGTACTCTGCTTGTTGATTGATTTCCAGAAGGAGTGGGAATGGTAGTGCCATTGGGGTGGCCGCTAACGCTTCCAGAATCTGCAACGCATCATGTGAGAGTCGTCTGCCTATGACCTGCTGAAAAAGCTGGCGGGCCTCGACATCTGCGGTTCCAAAGATGTGCGTATCCGTCAGCAGCTGCTCGATGAGTTGTTGATGTTCGCTCTTTTTTTCTTGCGATGTTTTGTTGCGCTGCCATCCGAAAGAGAAACGGGGGCGCTGAAGGTTGGCCGCACGTAGCTCGATCACAAGCGCATTCCCACCACAACGATCCGTAGCCTCTTGCAAGAGCTTTTCAGGAACATCGGTAAAACCTAACCGTTGCCAGATGCGGATCCCAGCTTGTGGATCAAGTCGCGGCAATATTGCATCGTCCCCATCAACGACAAAGCTTCGCTCTCGTCCAGTCCATAGCGGCCATTGGCGTGTTGCCAGATAGATGAGCGCCTGGTGGTCTAATCGGAGGTACTCAGCGAAAAATTGTTGCCATTCGCGAGGAAGCTGGCCACGTTCATCCATGATGACCTGTGCGTCATCAATAAGGAGGATAATACGCTGGTCCGTTTCTGCCAAGTGCTTCATTACCTGTTCAATGCGTTTGGCTAGTGGTGGTGTTTTACTTGCTTCCGGCTCCGAGACTTGTAATTCTGCGAGGATAGCTGCTAGAAACATATCTAGGTGATCAGTCGGTGTAATATCAGTAGCAGTCGAAAAGTTATAAAGAACAGGCCAACATTCTTCCCGATCCAGAAGGTTTTGCAATAAGAGCTTGATACCAGACGTCTTGCCAACGCCCATCATCCCCTGGATCACGACAAGCTTCTTTAGAGACGCTCCATCAAGATACGAAAGTGCCTTTGCCAGCCAAAGTTCTCGGCCAACAATATGGCTTGTGTCAAGAGAAACCTTTTTTCGAGCATTTGTCCCTACACTCGCTACTTCATCGTCCCCTATCTGACGACCTGATTTTGCATCCCGATCGATCTGTGCAAGTTGGATCTCCAACAATCGCCACTCACTCTCTGGTCGCAGTTTGGGTCTTTTGCGCTGAAGGCTCTCAATCTTTAGCCGAGCGAGACGAATAAAGGCATTCCTTTCCTGCGCTGAAATTTTGAAATCATTTCCTATGAGGGCAGAGTAAAGCGGTAAGAGTTCTTCAAATTGAAGGGCGCGTTTGCCTTTCTCAAGTTTCCGATACATATCTGGTGTTAAAGGAGCAATCCGGTGCTCTTCAAAGAAGTAAGAGAATGTCCCTACCAGCTCACTTTGTGGAATCTGCTCTCGCTCGCGCAAGTACCTTAAAAAAGCTCCAAGTGTATTGATATGCACTATCGGCGTTACTTTTTGCATTCCCTAATTTTCCTCCTGGGCTATGCATGCCAGAGCAAGGTATCTATCTGCCTGAACAAACTTTCTATGCCAGTATAGCATACTTCGACCAGACGGCCACCCTCTGGGCATGCAAGCGTGTAGTTTTCCAGCAAGATCTGTTCATCTTCCTGTTCGCAAGGAGTGTACCAGAAATTTCTTATGGCTAATGGCTGCTAGCGGCCATTAGCGCTTTCCAAAGAGCCATTCCTTCTCTCTAAATAACCTTGCTCTCCTGTCTCGATGCGCTTGTGAAGGTCTTTCTTCGGCATCTCACTTTGGGAGACCACCTTTGCAACAGAGAGTTTATAAGAGCTTACCAGTAGCCAATAGAAATTGACAAATGGCCGTGAGCGGCCATCATACACACCCCCAAGCCTGCTAAACTAAATTTCAGATGGTGGGCAATGAGATTTCGAGAACGACCTTACCCGTCACGCTGGTTGAACCGCCATCTACTTCTTAAATATTGAAACATATACGTATATAACAAAACCAAGTGGAGAGGGTATTTACGAACTGTTGTTGCAAGAATCCCACAAGGGGTTACGAATCAAAACCAACCAAGAGGTGTAACAGATGACAAATATGGAAACTTCTGTAGAAGGCAACATTTTGACTATCAAGGTAGATCTGACGAAAGAATATGGACTTACCAGTAGCCAAAAGTCTATCAAAGTTGCCAGCTCAGACGGGAACATTTCTGTTCCAGGACGCGAAGATATCAAATTGGGTTTGAACATCTACAAGCCCACCAACACAAAGTAACAAGTGGGCTCGTTGGGGGACGTCAACTAACAGGCAGTCGCCCCGGCGAGCCAAACCGAGTCTTATGCGTCCAACGTAGTGTGCCCAAGGGGAGCCAACCCGACCAAGAGCGTCTCCCCCCTAAGCTCCATCAAATACCGAGACCGACTGGCCTCAGGTGGTATCTGGCTTGACAGCAGTAAACCACAAATGCCATTGCCGGTCAAATATAACAAACTTTCTAGTAATTTGAGAGGCATCATGAGCTAGACGTAGCGCCCACCGCCTAGGAGCATGAAGAGAAAGGATGACCGACCATGGCAGCATCAGCAGGAACCATGAAATCAACCATTCGCCGAGACCAGCATCCACTTGGGGGAGGAACCACACAGACTCCAATTGTACAACGTAGCAGCTTATCAGCTCGTCAACGGAATGCGCTCCATCAGACACCCAAGGATGCCACACAAAAATACATGACGAGCGTAGCAGATATTGAGGAGGAACTGACCACTTCTCACACAGACAATCTTGTTGACGAGCCTATCACACGATCCGGGAGCCGACAAACACACCTCGTCTCTATAGACTATTCCAACCAGCAGGCATCCTCCCGTCAGATACCCTGGAAATGGATCGCTCTCGGGATCAGTGTTCCCATCCTTGCCTATACTCTTCTCTTTCTTATCGTCCTGGCATGCCTGAATATCGGCAACACCATGAGCTATGGACCAATACATACGGCCTACGTGCACACAACCATTGACAGTCAGCCGAGCATGATCCAAAGCACGATCGTCAATGGCACCGTGTATATCACGCTCTTCCAGATACAGCCAGATGGCAGCACACACACAAAGATGTACATCGGTCCAACCCTGGATCCCAGCGCATGGAACAACGATCTGGGAAGCATTGTGACCGCCGCCGAGGTGAAGAAGGATCAAACGATCATCATCCATCTCACTGGAAATATTAATTACTTCCACCTGCTCTTTGCCCGGCCAACCTACACCTTTTCTCTGGTAGCGGACAAGCAGGGAACCTATAAAGTTATTCAGCCCTGACACACTTTACAAAAACAGACGTTTCTCTACGGGAAAGAGCAGGTCATGATTGACCAACACCCAGGACTCGTCTTCATAGACGGCATCGCTATAGGCATACTTCTCATGGTTTGGATCATTCATCTGTACCAGATCATGAAGAGGCACACCACCAGACGAAGTCAGGCCATCGAGGAGCGTGTAGCGCTCAAAGCGCTGGAAGCAAGTCCTGTTGAGATAGATGACGATCGTATGCTGTGCCCTATTTGCTGGGAGAGCAAGCATCCCGGTCAGGCCTGGAGCTTACGCATAGGCTCACACTGTAGGGAGCATCTGCTCACAGGTACTCCCTCGGATAAGAACCGGGAGGGATATCAGGAATATGCGCTTCAGTACTAACAGATCAACACGAAGTACAAGAAAGGAGTCAGAAACCACCAATGCAAATTTTCTTTTCTCTACCCTACGTCCCCCCACTGGGTAGAGCAACGAAATAGATAAGACGATGAGCGACCAGAGTAGGCAAAAACGCAAAGGGCGAACAGTCTACGGGGAGAGCAGGGGGAGACAACGGGTGGACTTTTCCCCCATATCACAAAAATACAAGGATGAAAGAAAGGACTTATTACTTTATGAGCATGACCGTACCAGCAACACCATCAAACATCATTGATTTAACCGGACAAAGAATTGATCTCACCAATTGGGCAGGTTGGGCTTCCTGGTGGGAGGGATCACTCGACATGGGATCGGGAATTACGACAGGATGCTTACAGCCTGTCCGAGTCATTAACAAGGAACGGGTAGAGCGCGGGCAAATCTTCCGTCTCTCCATGCCATCCGTCGTCGACACTGGAGAAAAATCACTCACACGTATCGCCAACGCACGTGTCGCGCCAAAGAACAAACCCGCGTCTGCTTTGGGAGCCGGAGAGTTCGTTCATCGGATGCCAAACGAACGGTTTGAACATCTTGTAGGAGACCTCGCAAACCTTGAAGGGGAACATCCAACGGATATGAAGGGCGTCCCGGCACGCTACTGGGGCGAACACATCAAGGTCATCGCACAAACAGTCTTTGGAGCCATCATCCCCGACCTCAAGGCCGAAATCAGAATGAACTTCTGCATGCCCTTTAGCTTATACACCCCCGAAAATAAGGAGATAGCTACGGCAAACCTGGATAACCTGTACTATTGTTATGTGAACGAAGTCTACCACGAACTGGACATTCGAGTAGGAAGCGTCATTCCCGAAGGGTACGCCGCGATCCGACGCTACGGAGACAGAAATGGGAATAACGTCGCCATAGACATAGGCGACCGAACAACCGAGATCATTTTCGCAAAAGGGTATCAACTCAGTTCTCGCGACAGCGACGGAAAGCTTTATGGAGTGCGCCAAGTCATCGAAGCCATCCAGGAAGAGTTCGCTACGACCCATGGAAAGAGTCTTGAAATTGAGGACGTACGCGTTCTCCTGAAAGCCTACACCTCTCGCGTTCGCTTACCACGACTCAAAGTTCCCAGAGGGGGCGTAGACGGATACCTGGACAGCGATGCTCAATACGAGATCATATCTCGCAAAATCTTCCCGGTTGCACGTGCATTAGCGACATTTACTCGCGCAACACTCAACAAAGAAGGTTCAGAGATCGGGTCCAACCTGGACACCGCCACGATCTACGGTGGAGGTGGATATCTCTTCTACAGCCCACTCAGGGACGGTATTACGGGAGATCCCGAACTGGAAAATGGGGTGCTTGATCTGTACCTGCCACCAGAAGCCGAATACTTGAATGCCAGCTACATGCTGGAAGCCGTTGCGACACAGACAAAAATCGCCATGGATAGAAACATCAATCTATGGGAGAGGAAGAGGTAGGTATGCCAACCCTCAAACCGGGCCAGAAGCAATATCAATTGGTATTAGTGGAAGGATCACTCACTCAGACAACGCTTCTGGATTGGGCAAGGGATCGAGGACTCAGCCCAGGCAAGGCGGCGCGGGTAGTTCTTACCGATTGGTCCGACGCCATGAATGGCAAACCAAATCCTTTTGCCATCGCCATCGCAGCCGCAGGTATGGGAAATCTGCCACTTGCACAGACAGCAGAACCCATACAAGCAACTCCTCAAGAGCAGATGCTCAGTCCAGAGGAAAAGGCACAGAAGGCAGCGATGGAGGAAGCCGACGCACAATTTTTGTTCATGTAATAGCCCCTGGAAATGGCCCCCACCATTTCCAGGTACAACACACATCATATTTTCACGGAAACGGCTGTTTCCACAAAACGTAGAGTAAACACGAGAGAAAGTGAGAACAACCATGATCAGCAGCGCCCAAGCCCTATCAACTCGTCGCAGCAGAACGCTACCATATACAACTCCGCGCCTCAGTCCCAGATTGATCATTGTCGCAGGCAGTATCTGCTTTCTCCTGTTAATTGTTGCCGTTGTTACCCATCTGGGAACATACAGCGTCACACCGGCACGTTTTGTTGCACGAGCGGACGTGCAATCAATAGGAATTGCTAAACTTCAGACAACAGTAGCTACCAGTCAGCTAAGACCCACTACGATTAACGCGTCAAAAGCCTTAAAACGCATTGACCAGACCAGCGTTGACCAATATGCGAATCAGCAGGAGTACAACTCCTGGTGGCCGAGCGCCTGCAGCACAGCCAGTATGACGGCGGTATTCAACTCCTACGGCCACAACTACAGGATCACGGACATCCTAAAAGTTGAGTCCGGCATCGGAGCCATCACCCCCAATCAGGGACTACTCGACCCAGAGGGCATTGACCAGACAGCAAGCAAATTTGGCTTCAACACGCAGAACCTCAATAATCCAACACTCGATCAAATGGTTACCATCGCCAATAGTGGGAAACCTGTCATCATCTCCTTCCCACCACCTGTCTTGGGAGGGCACTGGGAGGGTGGACACCTCCTGATTGCCTTGGGGGGCACCACCATCAATGGTGTGAAGTATGTCCACCTGGCCGACTCCTCACGCTTGAACATGCAATACATGGCAGTCGGCGATAGCACAACACCGAGAACCTTTCTCTACTACTGGCAAGGCTTTGCAAAAATCCTCACACCTAGTGTTCCTGCAAAACCACCAGCACGTAGCACCTCCTCAAGTAACGCATCCTATAGCGTCATCGGGAAACCGACAGTGAGTGCAGACTTCATCAACCGTGTGTTTGCAAGCTATAACTCACCAGCAGCGAGGAAAGGGCAGGCACTCTACGACCTGGGCGTACAGTATGGAATTGACCCGGCCTTTGCTCTGGCATTCTTTCTGCATGAAAGCTCCTTTGGAACCGCAGGAGAGGCGACAAAAACCCTGTCATTGGGAAACCTTCGCTGCTATGACGGTGCTACCTGTGTGGATCAGGATCGTGGTGGATACGCCGCCTACTCGAGTTGGGAGGAAGGCTTCCAGGCGTGGTACGAACTAATCCGCAACTACTATATAGCACAGAGGGGACTGACAACGGTCGATATGATCATTCCCGTATATGCTCCGACTGCTGATCATAACGATGAAGCTGCCTATATTGCATCACTCAAGCATGCACTCGACACTTGGCACTCAGGTCAGGTCGCCGTGCAGTAATACGAAAACAAAGCAAGCATGGAAAAAGGAGGGCAGTATGGACACTCAGACACCAGAGAGAACAATTCAGGTACAGCAAGAAAAAACAGGCAATCCTACCTTTGAAGAGAGTTGGCAACAGTATTACTCCCATATTCTTGCTTATACCATCCGATGGGTAAAGAACCCTCAAATCGCCGAAGACCTGACACAAACCATCTTTTTCTGTGCGTGGCGGGCATGGTCAAGACTCAAATCCGGCAGCGAGATACACAACTGGTTGATCACTATCGCATCCAACACCATACGCAACTACTTTATACACACACAGCGTAAACCCTGGCATTCGTTGGAAGAAACGCTCGAAGAGACGGACACGCCCCTAGAAATACAGGCAGACACCGACATCGAGGAGGGCTATCTTCAGCAGGAGGCTATCCAGGAGATCCAAAAAAAGGTCCGAGACGCTCTTGACCGTATTCCTGAGCAATTTCGCCAAGCGCTTCTTTTATTTGCTGAAGGATATAGTCATCGCGAAATCGCCGAAGAGACGGGGACCCCAACAGGCACCGCACTCTCACGAGTGTACCGGGGCAGAACCGCCCTTGCGAAAGAACTCCACAAAATGGAACAACCGCTCATAGAAGTCACCTGTTCAGAAAGGAGGGACGGATGTTCGACTCTATAAGGAGACTCTTTTCCAACTCGACAGAAAGCCCGATCATTCCCCCAGGACAGATTATGGAGCATCGCGGCTCCTATACCGTCTATGCACGCACCTTCAGAGAACCGGGATCAGGGGAAAACGCATCGCTGATGACCTCAGAGATCATCCACGTGCGCCGGGGACACAAGCCCCCCGGAAGGGGATGGAGAAAATGCTAAGTGTGGAACCGACCACACCAAACACGTTGAACAGCCACCCATGGAGTGCATGACACGATCAAAGGAAACGGGCGTTTCCCAAAACGGGAACTACACCTATCAATTATTATTCAGAAAGGAACACCAATGTTAGACACACTTGAAACCACCTTCTTTCCAGACATCGACAGACCAGATAGGTCAGTGCAACGAAACTGGTTCCTCAATAACCACGCTATTGCCCTAGCAGCGATCAAACGCCTCTGGGAAGAAAAAGGCTATTCTGAGACACCTATCATTTTTCAAACGAAAGGTGCGACGAAGACGTACCACCCGGCACTCCTGGACAAAACAGTCCAACGCGTTCGTAGGCTCAAAAACTCATCAGGAAAGTTACTTGCATGGGAACTCCTACCAGCACCCCCCTATGCGGGAGAAATCGGGAATGTTACCGTGCACGACGGCTTTTACGAGTCCAACCTGCATAGTCGCGCAGGCAGTCACGACAAAAACACGGTTGCTGGCCCCGTTCTCGAAGGGTGGTTCTCATTCACGTTTGAGGATTGGTCTGCCCTCTCCGTTCGCCTTTCCGACGACGACGAAAGCGAGGCACTGGCACTCACCATACTCCCGGCAGGCCGAGAAGACGACTGGCTTGCATTCGAGGAGCATCTGAGAACAACCACCTACCGTATCCTGAGCCGCACACGAAGAAGCCGCATTGATATCATCGGCACACCGAGCGAGGGACGATGGAGTATCAAAGAAGAAATCACCAAAACGACGCTTGAGCAGGTCATTCTGCCACCTGAACTGATTGAACGTGTTATGAGCCAAAGGATCATCTTTAAACCAGAGATCCTACAGCGCTACGAGGCGCTACGCGTCCCACGACTCCGCAAAATTCTCTTGATTGGACCTCCGGGCACCGGAAAAACGACCCTCGTGAAGGCGATTGCAGCAGAACACCAGAGACTAGGCGGCTACGTTGCCTATGTTTTCGCAGACGAAAACCCCGACCGATCCTGGAACTACCTGAGACACGCATTAGACTCAACTGTTATGAGCAAGCTTCCCTCCCTCGTGGTCGTCGAAGACCTGGAGAACTTTGTCGCCAAAGATGAGCATATGCAAGCCGTCCTCAATGTGCTCGATGGGGTCTCAACACCCGACAATCCAGCAGGCACACTTTTACTGGCAACCACCAATGCACCAGATCGCATCGACCGACGCATTACACAACGCCCTGGCCGCATCGATGTCCTGATCGAGATCGGGGCAATTAAGGACGAACCCGTTGCTATACGGTTCCTTCAACGGTTCCTTGCAACCTCTTACAATGCCGAGGTACATAACCAGATTGCACGCAAACTCATCGGGCAGGTAGGAAGTCACGTCAGAGAAATCTGCCTTCTTGCTTCAATCAGAGCCGTTGAACAGGAACAAGACCAGATCACCTACGACGAACTGCTCTGGGCACACAATGCTCTTCTGGAAGGCCGCAAAGCCGCAGCCGACATGGACACCTGTGAGCCACCGAAGGCAACCGGCAACGCCTCTCTTGGTTTCGGAAAAGACAAAAAATAAACAGAAAAGTACAGGCACACGCTACCAATAATCTTAAAACAGCCCTGACTGAGCGGAACCCGCCGCCGAAATGACTGTAGGCCCGACACCTACCCAGGGCATCACCAACCGGGCTAAGCGCACTCGGAAGGGCAGTAACAAAAAGCGCTCTTTAGAGAGAAGGAGAAACACATGCGGTTACACGTCACACAGGCATCAGATCAGCAGCTTGCAGACAACGAAGTAGAACAATTGATCGGAGGTCCAGCCAGCCAGGTCGTGGTCAACGGAAACAAAACCGTCGTTTTTGGGCCAGAGGGGGAAAATCCCGATGACACTCTTGCAAGAGAAGCGTTTGAGGCGGGACGCATCGTAGGACATGGTACACAGTACCGATAAATAATAGTTAGCACCAATACAGATGAAAGGAATGATCATGGCAACAGTAATATCAAACGTTCAGGAAGAGAAAAAGGGAGCAGGAGCTACACCACAGGTACGCGATACGTTGGTTATCTGGTATCACCAGATGGACCAGAACTTGTTGTTGACCCTGGACCCACATCTTCAGGTACTTGCCTTGCGCCTGAATAATCGTTTTCAGCTCAATTACTTCTGCTCTCCAAAGGACATCCCACAACCGCCTATGGAGAAGGATAGCTCATACATGCGAGAGCAGAAAGAAGAGGCAGTCAAGCACTACCAGGGCAAATATGCGGGGATCATGCAGAGTTTTTCACGGGCAGCACTGTTCCTGCCATGCGTGTCTCCAGCCTTTATGCTTCAGTTTTGGAAAGACTATGAGCGCGATCCACAGCTACAGGCATACCTTACGCAACCCACCTTTCCCATTCTACCCATTCCAACGCGCCCAATGGCAGGAGTGACTACTCCCTATCTTGAGAAGCCCTTATCCACATATGCCGAGGGGCACGAGCGCGAAACGGCATGTGCGACGGTTGCCACCAGCATTGAAGCAGCTTTGTTGAAATTCTACCCGGTTGAGAGATCAATCCAGGCTCCATTTCTGATGCTGGAAGCACCACGTACCATAAAGCGTTCACGCTTCTTTTCATTCAAAAATTTGTAGATGTAGTCACCAAGAGACAAAAAAAAGGCGGCCACCTGTGTGTTTGCGAGACCCCAGGAGTATTGACCGCCTGAGCGGAGCGCCGCTACTAGAGATAGTATACGGTGCATTTCACAAGAGAGCAAGCGGAGGCACCTAGCTATGAACATACCACCACCTAATGACAACCAGCAATCCACTATGGATGGCCCATGCGAAGCAGAATTCACGGATGCAGAGGTCTCAACCCTGCATACGAATGGCCTGATTAGCCGCGCCGAAGCCGATGTCTATAACATCATCGCCGACTTCAACGACGGGCAAGGAGGCATCTCATGCTACACGTAAGCGAGCGTATCCACTGCATCCTGTGGAGCAGCCCATTTCTAAAGGAGGTTGCAGGATGATACCAACGGGAAGAGGAGTGAGACTCACCATCTTTTGTACCATTCTGGGTGGGAGAAATAGGGAGAATATCTCCCCATCCTCCCCCCAGTGGGGGAACCTGATTTCTCACTGGCGTTTCTCCCTGAGTGTTCACAGAACCGCAACACTTCTCCTCCCCCCTCTGTCCCCCCAATGGGGGAATAAGTGAAAGGCATGACGCAATGAGCCTTGATACGCAGCTTCCTGAAGGCCATACCGGGCGATTCACTTCACCCGACCTGAAATTACGCGACTCGAAGACCATGTGGGGACCGCTACAAATCTCTATTCATTGTCATCGACAAAGCGCGGAGCTTGGCTATCAGGCCGGGGAAGAAGCGTATCAAGAGGTGGTTCGCAGATTTGGGCAGGGCACGATCAGTGCTGATACCCTGGAGCGATTTATGACCTGTTATCTCACCACGCCTAGATATCGTCCGCGCATCATCACCGAAAAGATTGTCGCAGAATGGAAGGCGCTGTTTGTCCTGGGGTGGAGCAATCAGCTGCTCCAGGATCTGACGCACAGAGATACAGACGACCTTACTAACACGCACTTGTAGAAAAAAAGCGGCGGTCAGGACCACCAAATTTAAAAGACCTGAACCGCCCATACGGAAGACCGCTTTGTAGTAAGTATAACACAAGGCCCTTCCGTCCAACGCATGAAAGGAAGACGCTATGGATTCTTATGATCAACCTCCTACCCATCCTATGTTCGCCAGTGCCGCCATCGCAAAGCGCTACCAGGACGGTCACATCACCAGACTGGATGCTGAACTGGCTGATATCTTGCAAACCCAGCAAGAGCCGCTGAACTGCGTTGCCATCATTTGTGCTGGAGAGGTCATCCCAATTTTTGACCTGACTATCCCACAGCAGCCAACCACTATACAGGAACGCCTGGCAATCTGTCAGCACGCCGCACGAGCGCTGATCGACATACTCGCCGCCATACTCGAACAGTGGAAACCCTGAGCACTGCCCATACAAAAACGGGCGTTTCTAGACATGATAGGAGCAAGATCGTCAATGGCCATACCAGCACTCTTATTTTTGACCGAGAAGGAATGGGACGAACTCAAACGCGCCTGCAAAGAGCGGGCCGGATGGAGATGTGAATATATCTATCCAAGCGGAAAGCGCTGCACTTCCCATGAGGGGCAAACCATCTGGAGAGGTGAGTACATCGTGGTCAATGGCAAACCACAAAAGAAGATCACGATCAGGCACGTCCATGGCTGTCACACTGGCAACGATCCCGAAAACCACAACCCGATCCTGGAGTGTCGTTGCCCACGGCACCATACGGAAGTGGATCGCAAGAATGAGAAGGCGGAGAAGCCAAGCTGGTACCGACGCGGCTACCAGATCACCACGACCGACAAACTTCTGGAGGAGGTGAATGCACGCGGAGTCAGGATTGAAGAGCAGGAGGATGGGTACCACTGGCGCATTAGCGGAAGAGAGGACGATGGGAAGTGTACCACCGCTGTTGGTGCGGTCGGCGCAGTTATTCTAGATCTCAGCTATCTCCTGGAAATCAGGGAGCGCGAGTTGCAGGCCATCTCCCTGGAACTCGCGCAACTCCGGCAGCAATCCCAGACTTTTGATGAACTATAGCAATTCACATGGATCTCTTATCTATCAGGAAGGAAAACTTTATGCAAGCAGTTATAACACAAATGTCAAATCAGCTCTGCCTTTGTGGGCATATTCTCCGTAGCGAGACCGAGCGCCTGCGAGGTCGCTGCATTGAATGTGGGCTACAAGATGACATGAATGAGCACACAGTGAGCACTCTGCTCACCTATGCGAAAGAGCAGGATCATTGCCTACAACCTATCGTGCATATGGCACGCAAAGCAATCGCCGCCGAGCGGAAAGCAATGAGTTCCTTTTATAAAGAGCGCAGCATGTGCGAGGCGGATTTCCTCGACGCCTATGAGTTGTGTGAGGCACTCACCTGCATCGCAAACGCCCTTTCGCAATGGGCCTACGTTGCAGCGCGACTCTGGTATGCACTGGAACTGGCTGGAGAGGATCACCAGCCTTACCTGCGTACACTCCATCTCTGGAGCACACAACAGTTCTCGCGCCTGCTCTCCATTCACCTCGCCATGCAGGCCAGCATCCAGGTATTTTGCCGGGAGCGCAGCATCTTGCTTACCTTCAGCGTTGTAGACCAGGCGCTCGACCTTTCCGCACAAACCCACGCCCGTACAAAAACGGACGTTTCTAAAAGAATAGAAGCACTGGCCTACTAACACGCGGACAGTGCTAGAACAAACGACACTTCTTATAAGGAGGTGCCTGGAGTTGACATCGGTCAAATAACGATCACCACTATCCTTTATAGCACGGCAATACAATATCAAGATAAACCTATACGTATAGGTATAGGTTTATCTTGAGCGTCAAAGCTAGCGATCGAGAAAGTAGAAAGGCACAGCAATGCAGACCAACGAAACAAGCACCCAGGAGCAAGCCGCCATCGCCGAACTCACTACAAAGTGGGGCTATCGCGACATTTCCGCGCTCATCGTAGCATGGAAGAAACACATGGCAGAGCAGTATCGCGAAGACGCCGATACCACCACGTACCTTTGCGTCCTCCAGACTCCAGAGGGCGGACCAGTCTACTGCCGAACGGCAAAACGGCTTTTCAGGGAGCTTGAAACGGCCCAAGCTCGCAATGAGCCACATGAGCAGTCTCCCGCCCCGGACCCTGCACAAAATATGTGGATGGTCGTTGGCAACTTCGACATTGAGGATTAAGGTAGCACGGACCAAAGAGGCAACGTATGAAATCTCTCAGCTTGTGGCAGGATCAGGAAAGCCGGAAAACCTTAGAGGAAGCCATCGAAGAAACGATCAGCGCCTTTCACAAAACCAATGCCTGGCAGTATGCCATCTGGGATATCGGATACAGCGGAGGCAAGGATAGTACGGCCCTCGTGACCTTGCTGGCTCATCTTCTAGCCTCGGGGCGACTTCCACGACCAAAGCGGATCGTGGTGCAATACGCTGATACGGGCATGGAAGTGCCCCCACTTCAACAATCAGCACTGCACATTCTCCACCAGCTCAAACAGCAGGGCTTTGAAACGCAGGTGGTCCGTCCTGCCCTGGATGATCGGTTCTTTGTCTATATGTTCGGGCGGGGCGTCCCGCCTCCCAACAATGGTCGCATGCGTTGGTGTACCAGGATTTTGAAAGCAAAACCAATGTCAGTGGCACTTGAGGCAGCCAGCGGTGGACTCAAGAGTCTTGTGATCACCGGAGTCCGTGACGGCGAAAGCATTGCACGCGACGAGCGAATCGTGGCTGCATGCTCGAAGGACAGCGGGGAATGCGGTCAGGGCTACCTGCACGTCAAGTACGAAAACAGTAGCGTAGCCGACGCGCTTGCGCCTATCCGTGGCTGGCGTGTCTGCCATGTCTATGACTGGCTGAGCCTTTATGCTCCAGGCTACGGGTTTGATACCTCGACGATTGCTGAAGTGTACGGCTACAACAGTCAAAATGGACAGGATGAGCCTCTGAACGCCCGCACTGGCTGTATGGAATGCCGTCTCGTCCACGAGGATCACATGATGGAGCGCGTACTGGCACTGCCCAAATACCAGTACCTTGCACCGATCCGTTGCTTACGCATGCTCTACGAGGAGTTAACACAGGATCACATGCGTCTACAAAAAGACGGAACGCAGCGCCTCAAGGATGGTGGGATGCCTGCCAACCTCTATCGAAAAGGCCCACTGACGATGGAAGCACGGCGCTATGGCCTAGCTCAGGTGAAAGCGATCCAGGCCGAAGTCAATACGCTGGCCAGGGCACAAGACATATCGTCGGTCAGCCTCATCAGCCCAGAGGAGGAAAACAGAATTGAGGAACTGATTGCGGCCAATACTTGGCCGCAGGGATGGACGGGGACGGAACCGCTCGCTTCCACCTTCCAGGAGCCGGAAATACAACCAGAGGCAATCCAGCTCGACTGGGAGACCACGTTGGCAGGACAGGATATATGGGAATAAGACCTTCTCACTTGGGTCCTTTTACGTGGTACTTGCTCAAATATTGAAAGGATTTTGCATGATGAAGCAAAGCGACAGGAAACACTTTGAGCAGGTAGACGAGGTTTTAGCCTATGCTCGCTCGACAATCAGGCAATCGCTCAAGTCGTCGAAATGGGTGCAAAGAGGCGGATCGGCTGTCTACCTCTCCACTGGTATTTACCTGGATGAGACTGGATGGTTTGTTGCGAAGAAATTGCATTTTCGCCATAGCGACCAAACGATCCTCTACGGCACCGTTTGTCATGATGGAACATTTCTTGAGGAATAATGACAATTTTCAACCCTTATGTATAGTTCTCCTGATAGAAAAAGGAAGTAATGATCATGTTTACTATCGATACCAAAACCGGTTTACTATGTTTCTGCATTCATGGCCATTTTTATCAACCTCCGCGCTACGATCCGTTTACGGGCCTGATCGCCAGTGAGCTGGGGGCCACACCCTTTGCTAATTATAACGAAAAAATTACTTGGGAATGCTATCAGCCGAATGCGGAAGCGGACAATTTCGCCAGTATTAGTTTTAATCTGGGACCAACACTTGCAAGCTGGCTTGAGCGTGCACATCCTGACGTGTACCAGCACATTCTTGCCTCTGAGCAGCAGCACATGCAGCGCTACGGGGTAAGTAATGCTTTGGCACAAGGATATAATCACACCATTTTGCCCCTCGCTTCCACACGCGATAAAAGGACCCAGATCCTCTGGGGGCTACAAGACTATGAGCATCGCTACGGCCACAAGGCACATGGCATGTGGTTAGCAGAAACAGCCACCGATCTTGAGAGCCTTGATCTCATGGCCCAGGCAGGGATTACCTACACGATCCTGGCCCCCTGGCAGGCTGCCTGCGAGATTGATCGCAGTGAGCCCTATTATGTCCATCTGCACAACGGTCGCCGCATGATAGTGTTCTTTTATAATGGCCCGACATCGGGCGGCGTTTCATTTGAGGATCACCTTACCAATGATGCCAATATGTTTGCCGCATCTGAACTACAAAAGCATCGTCAGCAGGACAAAAGTGAGCACGGCGAGCCACAGATGCTGCTGATTGCTACGGATGGTGAGCTGTACGGCCATCACAAGCCCTATCGAGACCGTTTTCTGTCCCATCTGTTGCGTTATGGCGCTCCAAGCTATGGCTTTGAAGTCTGTACGCTAGAGCGCTACCTCCTGGCACATCCGCCTACCAGAGAAATTCAACTCCATGAACCAAGCTCCTGGAGCTGCATCCATGGGGTAGAGCGATGGCGCGTGGGGTGCTCCTGCGATGGTACACAGCGCGATGAGCAAAGGCAATGGAAGGCTCCCCTGCGTATGGCACTCAACCATCTTGCCAGTGCTTGTGATCGGCTTTTTGAGCAGTATGCTAGTGAGACGCTGCATGATCCCTGGAGCGCACGCGATGACTATCTGGCACTCCATCAGGGCTGGGAAACACCCGAACACTTCTGGAAACGGCACAGCAAACACGGGCAGGCTCCTCGCGACATTGCCTCAATCTTACAAACAAGCCAGCTTCTTGAAGCGCAGTATTATATGCAGCAAAGCTTCACGAGCTGCGGTTTTTTCTTTGAAGATGTCGCGCGGATAGAACCACGCAATGATATTGCCTTTGCTCGTAAGGCAATCAGCTTGCTGTGGCAGGCAACCGATATCGATCTCCAGCATGAATTTGTATGCGAGCTAGCACACGTCCAGAGCTGGCAAGCACACCTCTCCGGCGCAGACCTCTACCGAGAACTACCAGCCGTTCCGAGCACCTGGCTCCCATTATTGGAAATGAAGGACCACAAATGAGCACAGAGATGGAAATTGATAGAGAAACGGACGTTTCTGGAAACGTGGGAGGTTATCAGATGACCCATCTTACTCCCGCCAATAACACCTGGGTCGCCCGTCATGAGCAGGCCCGTTACCTCGTTTCGCTCTCGGGAGGTCTAGGCAGTGCCATTGCCGCAGAGTGGGCGATAGAGCAGTATGGAAGAGCACAAGTTGGCTTGTGGTTTGCTGATGTACAGGATGAGGATGAAGATACCTATCGGTTTTTACATGATCTGATGGCCCGCTGGGGGGGCATCCTGTACTGGTACACCGATGGGCGGCGGCCAGCAGATGTGTGGGATGAACGCAAAATCATTCCCAACAGCCTGATTGCTCCATGTACCTATATTCTCAAAATCGAGCCCTACCGCAGGTTTATTCAGGCGATGCCCATGCTGCCAATCGTGCTGATTGGTTTCAAACAGCATGAAGCCAGGAGACAACACAACTGCATCGCCTCCTATAAAGAAGCCATACCCGAGGCCGTCGTTGACTATCCGCTCCTGTGGCGACCAGAGGAAACGAGAGCGCTTACGACCATCTGCCAGCACGAGTTGGGCATTGAACCACCGCGCGTCTATGCCCTAGGCTATGACTACAACAACTGTCTGGGGGCTGGCGGCTGTTGTCGTAGTGGCATTACCACCTGGGTCCGAACCGCCTATTACTTTCCTGAGCGCTTTGCCGCACGGGAGTCCTGGGAACAACAGGCCCGCGCTCACGGAGGACCACGAGCAAACCGTAGCTTTTGCGCACGCACGCGCAATGGCAAGAAGGAAGCGCTCACCTTAGAACAAATTCGCCTGAACTACCTTCCCAATGCACCCAAACTCTTAAAGCTGAATACACAAAAAGGAGTGGAACTCACATGATTACCAATGATACGCCACATCCTGCAACGTGGCAAACCAGCAAGGGGCGACCCGTGGACTGGTATGTGAATGAGCAGGTACAGCAAGGGCACTGGCAGGAGCAGGTGATTACACCTGAACTGACCGGACTGAGCCGCTCGATCACCGTCTTTCGCACACCCAAATCCTCGGACCTAATTGCCTATGACTGGCACGGCGACAAAAAAACGTTCTGTCCCCCCATGTGGTGGGACTTGGCGATTGGCTCAGGAGCCTGCAATTTAGGCTGTCGCGGCTGCTTCTTAGTGCTTACCCACCGCATCCGGCGCGATCCCTGGCGGCATCTCTTATATTCCAATGTCGATGACTTCACGCGTGCTGCTGAGAAATGGCTGGCCGACCCAGCTCGTCGCCGACAACATACCCTTGGTATCGGCATTGATCGTAGCGATAGTCTGCTCTATGAAGGCGTAACTGGACATGTGAGAAACCTCGCGCCCTTATTCGCCTCGCCTCGCTATAACCGCGTCGGGAACAAACTCATTTTGCTGACCAAGAGCGCCAATACGCGCTATCTTGAGGAGATTGCGCCTTCGCACCGCGCACAGGTTGTCGTCTCATTCTCTTTGAACCCACAGAGCATCGCTGATTGCTGGGAAGGACTCTGGCCAGACGGTGAACGCATTCCTCCGACTATCGCGCAACGCCTGGATGCCGCTCGACATGCCCAGGACCTGGGATTTGAGATCAGGATACGGGTAGACCCGATCCTGACTCCCCCGGGCTGGCAGGACGCCTACCAGGAGTTTTTCGCAGAGACCGCCGCACGCGGCATTCACTTTGCTTACTATACGCTGGGAACCTACCGGGAAAAAAATGTCCAACTCCAGGCATGGATTGAGCACTGGGGCATGCAGCCGATGACCTGGCAACCTGATGCAGGCGATATGACTCAGGACGGGACACATCGGCACCTGTCCGAAGGAAAGCGCGTAGAAATTTACCGAGAAATCCGCGACAGCATTCGTGTTGCCTCTCCAGGCACAAAAATCTCTCTTTGCAAAGAGACGCATGCGGTACGAAAGCTCGTAGAATTGTGCAACGCTGACTGTAACTGCTTGCTCTAAGCAGCGACAGACCTTGCAGCCCCATCTAGGGGGGCTGCAACCCAAGGGAGATAATAATGGCAACTCTTCGCTTTATACAGGCACCAGAGCAGGCAGAAAAAGAAGAAGACAGGCAGCGCACTCAGGAGCAGAAAATATTTCTGGCGCTGCATGAAACTAAAACCTATGCAGAAATTGCAGCCGATTTTAACCTGAGCACGAAGGCGCTCTCCAAACTGGTCACACAAAAAATTTATCCCATGGCCGGCATAAAAACACGTAGAGATCTTTTCCAGGAGTCTCTTCTACGCATTCCACGCTGGCACCTGGAAGCTCTCTGTAAAGAATATTGCTTCACGAAAAAAGAGCGCCTGACGTTCTTCCTCATGATCCGCAAGCCACAATTCAAGAGAGGAGAGATCGCCAGCGAATTACATAGCAGCGATGCAACGATACGTAATCACATGCATAGCATCTATAAAAAAATGGCGATCGCCGAGACTGGTACGAAACACTGGACCATGGTTATCTTTCAGGTCTACAAGACATGGCAAACAGCACAGGAGAGGAGCACCCATGAACGCCCCTGAGCGAAATAGCACAGACTGGTCGGGCTGTGCCTCTCTCATGCTGATTGCAATGAGCCACCTGCTAGAGCAAGGAAGGCTCTCAGGACTCTTACGTGATCAACCAGGAAAGACAGGCCCAGTGGAACCATCCATCAGGCCCTCAAACTTGAACGAATGTTACAAAGGACTTGCTTTTCTAAGAACATTCTGTTATTTTGATAAGTGTATTCAGGAGTCTCACGAGGAAGCAGGCAGATACCTGCCTCCTCTGTCCAACAGCGAGCAGGAAGCCACGCGCTATCACCGTATGAAAAAAGAGGCGGTCGCTGATCACTTCTATAGGAACAGTCGCAGATGCACCCGAAAGGAGAACATATGAAGCTCTACAAACCTGTTCGCCACAAGGCAGCATCTGGACGCGGCTACGAAGGTGGAGACGCTCCACACGCGACACCGCTCGCTTCGCCTTACGAACCGGGGTATCTGTCAATCAAACAGTTCCCCGACAAGCGATTCTGGATCATAGGCATCTTTGCAACGCTTCGTGGAGCCAGTGAAGAGGTCATCGAGGAATTACGGACCGATGGTTGGGAACCATGGAGCGAACAGACAAAAGCGGTGTTCAGTTTTCTGGAGACGCATTTTGCGCAAACGCTGATTGTCGAGGAGTATGATTACGGATTTCGCTACTGGGCACGGACTCCTGCCCTGCTGTTCGCGCAACGCTATCCGGTGCTGCTAACGCATCAGACGGACGAAAAAGAGTACGCGCATCTGGTACCACCAGATATGGTCGTTGGAAGCGCTGCCCTGATCTTTGAAGGAGACTCCTACTTTCTCTATACGATAGAACAATTAGGTGAGCAAGGGCAAGATCTTTCTGTGCAAATTAAGGCAGGCATGCTGCTTTTTCCTGATGATGCTGATCCATCCGAACACGATCGCCGCCGCCAGGAAGCGGCGCGTAGAGAGGCGTGGGAACCAACGCAGCAAGCAGCCCAGCATTTGGCGAAACTGTACTGGGAACTACATCAGCAACGTACCAAGTCCTCTCCTCGTACGCACGGGTTACCTGCGCTCACCTCAGCACACCGCACCAGACTACCACTCACCAATTCATTTCGCGGACTCGCACAAAGCTTTGGACCAGCGGTGCAACATTCCATCTGGAATCAACAATTGGAAGGCACGCTTGAATTGCTGACCCCCAATGGAACACTTTTACGAGTTGTTGGCACCAACACTGCCGAAAATGTTGCGCTCCATCGCTACGTTACCCAGATGCTCGGACCAGAGGGCCTCAAGCACCTGATTATTCTCCTGGACGCCTACTATCTCCAAACAAAAGGAACAGATCGCAAAGCGGACGCGCGGGTCAGCCTCCGGCAACTGCTGATTCGCCTCGGCGCTGGCAGCAAGGCAGATGATCGCGAAGAACAACGCAAATTCATGCACTCGATTCTCTACCTAGCCAGCACGTATATTACCTCTGATGAGCGGCAACCACCTGAAACAAGACCACAACCCCTGGCCAGGCAGCGGCGACGCCGAAAAACGGATCGCAAAGACTATTCACCGCTTCTCATCATTGAACGTCTGAAGCCTAGCCCCGATGGCAGCATTCAGATCCCCGACGAAGTCGAGTACCATCTTGGCGCTGAATTTTTTGAAGCGCTCTTTGGCCCCCAACAACAGTTTTTCTCGCTTCCAACGGCGCTGCTGCTGCGCTATCATGCCGTGCGCGAGCAACAAGAACTCCTGCTCGCATTTTATTTGAGCAACGCACTTATTACCTCTGGAGGACGCTTCTCTGCCTCGTTTCTCACCCTGGTCTTGCAAAGTGCACTACAATCGCAGGATGAGGTTGCTCGTGGGCACGATCGTCTGCGTGATGCCCGACGTGTTCTCTTCGCACTAGAACATCTAGAGCAACAGGATTTAATCCGGCGGGAGAGTCATATAGCAATCGATACGGCCTTGACGATGGAACTGGCGACAAAAAAAGAGATTCAGGAGATGCTGGCTCCGGCCACCTTGCAGCGCATTCAACTGGAAGTCACCTATCAACAGCAACTTCCACCAGAGAAAATACGGGCCAGCCGACGGATCGCTCTGCAGCAGTTGCTCGATGAGCACACTCATCCACCCGTCACCTTCCTCGCGGGTCCGGTATTAGTCGATCAAATCCAGCACCATCAGCAACGCCTTCACGAACAAAAGAACACGCCCGCTCAACTCCCGCCCTCC
Organism: Ktedonobacteraceae bacterium; assembly: GCA_013695595.1. Classification (GTDB taxonomy): domain Bacteria; phylum Chloroflexota; class Ktedonobacteria; order Ktedonobacterales; family Ktedonobacteraceae; genus JACDAE01. The sequence continues at coordinate 63,203 of JACDAE010000804.1, forward strand.
ACACCACCGAGGAAAAGGAGAAAAAAGGATGTGCTCTAAGGTGTCACTAACCCCACTCGCGGCGGAAAACACCCCCACTCGCGGCGGAAAACGAAAACGCTGAAGCGGCCTGTAGAGCGACTTCGCATTTTTGACATGCGCGAAGGTGTGCATTTGTGCGTGTTATTTTGCGTACATGGGACTAGCAGAAACACTCTTTTTACGGTACTCTGCATAGGAAAGAACATCATTGGAGGGAGAATACCGGCCACGATAGTACAGAGCACGCGCAAGAACAACTGGAGAAGAGACGTAGGTGCGTATGTCCTCTCATTCGTACCCTTCGATCTTTTGTCATCGTTACAAAAACGGGTGTTTTTGTATGATGGAGGACCGTCGCGCCTGTCCAACTCGAAGGAGGTGGCATAATGCAGCAGCCGAAGCCACAAACAGCCTTCGAACGCTTTCTTGCGCTTTCACTGGTGGAGCAATCGGCTCAAAAGTACTCACGCGGCTACAAGATGTGCTGTCCGGTCCACGGTGACAAGCGGGCTAGCCTAATCTTCTGGGAAGATGAGCAGGACGGGCACGTTGGCATTCGTTGCTTTGCAGGCTGCCAGCGGGCTGACATTTGTGCAGCGCTCGGCGTGCGTGAGAGCGATCTTTACAATGGCGCACGCGCACCTCAACCAGGTCCGACACGCAAAATTGATCTTTTCGATCTGGTCCTGCACAAATTTATTCACCCTACAGTTCTCTTTAACCTGCAGGTCGAAGATAACGTGACCTGGAAGACCCCAAACGGCCAGCAGATCCGGGGCGTGATCCGCCTTCCTTACTTTTTAGAAGATGGCACCCTTTACCGTCGTAGTCGCATCAGAACGGCGATCAGTGCAGGGGATGGCTCCTATTGGGATGGAGCAGAAGCGCCGCTCATCCCCTACGGTCTCCACAAGTTGGAAGAGGCCCGTACACAAAAATTGCTTTGGCTCGTCGAGGGTGAAAGTGACTGCTGGACGCACTGGTCACATGGCATCCCAACCCTGGGTATCCCTGGGGTGGGCAACACCAAAGTCCTTGAGGCCGCACACCTGCGCGAGATCGAGACCCTCTATATCGTGCAGGAGCCGCCCACAGCAGGCAAAAAGCAGGATGCGGGCAAGCAATTTGTTGATGGTCTCTGCCAACGTCTGCGTGAGCTGGCCTATCCAGGCGAAGTCTACGTCGTCTCCCTGCAACACAGCCTTGGGTTCAAAGACCCGAACGATCTACACAAGCACCTCTTTGTTGAAGGCCGCATCAAAGAGTATCCGACAGAATTAGATAAGGCCGTCTACGAGGCGCTCCCGCTCGACATCACTGCTGGCCTCCCCCACAAAGAGCAACTCTCGGAGGTGCAGCCGCTAGTCGAGGAGGCGATTGGTAAGCAAGAGAGCAATACCCTCTATGCCCTTGCCCCCCGCGTAGCACGCCTGGAGACACGCCAGCAGGCCGTCATTCTCACTGCCATGCGCCAGCATATGAAAAAGGAGTCGGGCTTCTCACCGCGCATCTTCAACAAGTTAATGAAAGAGGAGATGGAGCGGCAAGGCCAGGTACAACATATCTCTGTAACTAACAAACCAGATATCAAGATCTCAGGCAACATTGAAGAAGATGCCAACGCGACGTTGATGGCTCTCTATAGCGCCAATATCCCACCCGTGCTTTTTGTCCGCCGTGGCAAACTGGCACGTTGCCGGGTTGATGAGGAAGGCAAACCACTGATCGAGGACCTCGATGAGGCGCTGCTGCTCTTTGAAATGGCACGCGCTGCCAACTTTTTAAGCTACAACCAGGCACGTCAGGCATATAGTCCAACCTATCCGCCCGTGGCGCTTGCCCGGCACATCCTGTCGGCAAAATCCTGGAGATTTCCAGCGCTTCGGGGTATTACTGAGGTGCCGGTGGTCCGCGATGATGGCACCATTTTAGATCAGCCTGGCTATGATCCGCAGGCCAAGCTGATCTATCTCCCTCATCCTGACCTGGTTATCCCGGCGATCCCAACGAACCCGACACCGCAGGAGGTTGAAGAGGCCCGAAACTTTGCCTGGAAGTACTTTGAAGAGTTCGCATACGAAACCCGCTCAGATGGCGCGAATGCCTTTGGATTGCTCCTGACCACCGTCACACGCTCATTGTATGGGGCCGTGCCTATGGCCGCGATTGACGCGACCAAGCAAGGGTCTGGTAAAGGGTTGCTGTCTAAAGGCATCGCCTATGTTGCGCAGGGCCGCTCTGCCGCAGCGATGGTTCCTCCTTCCGACGAAAACGAGTGGCGCAAGACGCTCACCTCGCAACTGGTCGAAGGGAACCTGCTCATCTCGCTCGACAATGTGGATGGACTGCTCTACTCCTCTACGCTGGCATCGTTTCTGACCGCTGATGTCTGGACTGCACGTCTGTTGGGCACCATGAACAGCCCAGAGATGCCCCAGCGCAGCATGATCATGTGCAATGGCAACAACCTCCAACTCGGCGGCGACATCCCACGCCGGAGTTACCGCATTCGCATGGATGCTGGTGTGTCCAAACCCTGGATGCGCAATAAGTTCACGTACTCCCCACTGATCAAATTTATTCGTCAAGATCGTGGCAAAATCATTGCGTCCCTGCTGACTATGGCGCGTGCGTGGATCGTTGCGGGCAGACCAGCTCCCGCAACACCCCTGCCTGCACTGGCCGATTTTACTGGCTGGTGTGAAGTCATTGGTGGTATTCTCGCCTTTGCGGACGTGGACGGCTTTCTTGAGAACTTAAACCAGCTCTATGAAGAGACTGACACGGATGGACCGCAGTGGGCCGCGTTTCTGGAGTACTGGCACGCGACAGCCCTGGGAACAAAAAAGTATACGGCAGCCCAGATTGTTGAGAAAATTAAGCAGGATGCGGATTTTGCCTCCTCGCTCCCTGAGCCGCTTGCAGGCTTGCCCCTCCAGGAACCGAAGGAAGTGAAAGCTTTTTCGATCAAACTGGGCCGGGCGTTGCAAAAGCGTAAAGGCACTCCCTATGGAGCAAGCAATTACCGGCTCAATAAAAGCGAAGACACTCATAGCAAACAGAAGCTATGGAGCGTGAGTGACGCCCCGCAGGCTCAGGCTGCACCGGCCCGTCTCGTCTGGGGTAAGAAGCTCCCTGAGCCTGAACCGCCCCCTCTCGAAGAACAGGTCACAACGCCCAGCGAAGAAGGAATGCTGCCTGACATTGCAGACGAGGCTCCCGCCAGCCTGCATGCTGAAGACGCCCTCATGCACGAAGTTTCAGATGTATGCGAGGCTCCTACCTGCCAGCGCTCTATTGAAGAAGTTGAGGACTTCAGCTTTGATTTGTATGGGAACGGTTGGTGTGAACACCACCGGAACCGTGGACAGGTGCTAGAGGAGGGCGCGTATCTCTCTCCTGCATTCCCTCCGTTATGCTGTGCATATAGACAGCTAGAAGAGGGACAAGCCAGTTGGGAAGCATTTGTGAAAACAGTTCCCGATGAGGGTATTCTCGCAATTCTCCAGGCTATTGAGGCATATAAAGCACGAGAGCCAGAGGAGCCTTCCTCATGATGAGAAGGAGCAGGTGAATGGGAGGGGACATCCCGCTCATTATTCTTACGCAGAACACCCCGCTTGCTGATAGCAGAGCTATCGCGCAGGGTCTGAGGATAGAGCATGACCGTTTTCTGGATCATGTAACCGCCTACCAGCATGAAATTGAGCGTCGGTGTGGCATGGTTCGCTTTGAGATCGCAGAAAGCGAGTACTATGCCCTGCTCACCGAAGATCAAGCCTTAATCTATCTTTCCTACAGCCCACAGGTACGGGCAAAAACCTACAAGCAGATCCTGGGGCGGGCATTTGCCAGAGCATACGATCAGCTCGCTCCCGTCGAGGAGGATGAGACCGATATCATCACCTGGACGCACTTTCTTGCGCTGTGGCATACCTTATTGGGTGAAAAACCACTACATGCCACTGAGCTTGAACAGCATCTCCGCACCTCTGCACCCTTCGCCAGCACATTGCCATATCCGCTCGACTCGGCCTTTCTTCTCCCCCAGTCAGCCTTCTTCGCCATCAGGCTAGGGAGAGCACTCGGCAAGTGGAAAAATATCCCGCTAGGTCCACGAGGCTGGATGATCCAGCAAGAGCGTGATACGCACAGCAAGAGCTTCTGCTGGTACGTCGTTACCACAAAATAGCATACAAAAACGTCTGTTTCTGTATGCTATCCCCATCACAAACACTCTTGCAGGGTTTTCAGCTCAAAAAGCCACGAAAAAACGCACTTTCTCCTTGACGGTACTGACCGTCAGTATCTTCATAGCCCATTGACGGTAATGACGGTCAGTACCGTCAATGGTAATCTACGCTCACCTTGCACTTTTACGAGCAAAGAAGTCAAAAGGGTCGTTGTTCTGAGCAATGCCATTCCTTCTTGACGGTAGTCGCGGGTAGTCGCGGGTAGTAATCTTATCCTTGAGAAAATGTAAGTGTTTTTTTCTTCTTCTTTTTTAAACTCTTCTATTGTGGTGCAAAAAAAGAGTTTGATCTTTTCCCCTGGTAGTGTAACTACCCGCGACTACCCGCGACTACCGTCAATTTTTTTCTAGGAAGATACAAAAACGTCTGTTTCTCTATCTTCCAGGCAACAAGGTATCTTTTTGCGAGATGGGCACACACAGACCTACCTCTTACAAAAACGTGTGTTTTTAGAAGTAGGTCTGTGTCTACAATTCTTAGCCCAGAGATGTTGCGTCCAGGCACCTTTTCTGGCAGGCCAATTCCATCATTTGCCGCAGGAGAGAGGAGGCTGGCTCCTGACGGATGTAGGACATGTTTGCCACAATCAGCAGCTTATGGCGGGCGCGGGTCACTGCGACATTGAGCAGGCGCATGGCATCTGTCCCCCACAGGTCGCTCGTAAAACGCGAGATTGCGACTTCCGGTGACTCCACGGTGTCGAAGATCAACACATCGAACTCCAGGCCCTGAAAGGCGTGGACGGTCCCCACCCGCGCATAGATTTCTAATGCCGTCCCCTGGATCAACTCCTTGATGTGTTCTCGTTGAGCTGCATAAGGTGTCACAATCCCGATGCATTCAGGCGTTTTGTTGGGCATATCAGCCAGCGCCTGCCAGGCCAGTTTGATGGCAATCTTAGCGTGGTAGGGGTTATAGCGTGAGCTGCCGCTCTCTGGCTTGAGAGCCAGCGCCTGTTCAGCTTCTCCCGTATCATAGAGCACTACTGCATGGTCTGGCTCCGGCCCAAATTTCGGGCGCGGCGCATGAGGATTGCGATCTTTGAGGAGCCCCTTGTAAACTAAACCGCGCACCAGGTCACAGATGTCGCTGTGCATGCGAGACTGGTAGGGCAGTAGAACGCTGTGATGGGTGCCTGCCCCGGCCTGCTGAAGGGTATAGCCGCCGTGGTAGAAGACATCACGACCCAGCCAGCGTTGGACGATATCCTGATCTGGCTGCCAGCGCGGAACGTTGGGATCTTTGATTTTGCAAATTGGCGCGAGTTGCAACGGATCGCCGACGATAATCACATGTGCCCCAGCTCGCTCGGCGGCGATCATCACCGCTGGCGGCGGAGCCATGGATCCTTCATCAATAATCACCACATCCCATGGCTGGTTGAGCAAGGTGGGATTGAGATAGAGGCTGGTGAGGGTCGCGCTCACGATTTGCGCCGACTCCAACACCTTGCGGGCTGCCTCACGTTTCGCGTCTTCAACTTGCTGGTCGAGATGGGCCAGGGCATCCTCGATTAAGTCGCGTTCTTGTCGTGCCTTGACCAGAGCTTGCTCCAGGGCCGCAATCTGTGGGTTGCCGATTTGCAGTTCGCGCACCAGGTCTGCCAGTTCACGAGTGAATGCGGCCTTCTTTTGCACATACGATGCAGGCTGGGTATCGCGTTGCCTAATCCAGGATGTGATAGTCGGTTGGAGATCGTTGTGTTGTGTCTCTGCCTGCTCATAGGTTTGCTTCGCCTCAGCTAACCGCTCCTGCATGGGAGCCATTTGTTCTTGCAGTGTGCGCAGTGGCGCAGCGAGATCCTCGACGCTGGTTTCCAGTGTCTTTTCCCACGCGCCAGTTACGAACTGGACAAAGAAGCGCACAACAGGGCGATACGCACGGAGCCGTTCCAGCTTTTTCAATTCAGTCTGGTAGGGTGTCCACTGACGCACGTAGTCGCGTTGCAGGGGTGCAAGCTGGGCTTCCTCAGCCAATCTGGCTGCTTTTGCATCCTTCATGGTCTGCACCGCCTTTGTATCGCGCTTGAGGAGGGGTGAAAGCCGGGTTAGAATAGGAGCCAGTCGGCGTTGCTCTTCCTCTTCCAATTTTTTCAGGTCAGCCGTTGCCCGTTTGCGCTGATCCGGGATCGCTTTTTGACGTTGCTCCCAGGCATATACTTGTCTGGGTATTTCTTCCTGGTAGGTAACAATATCTTGCAGCACCTGCTCTCGTCGGTGCTCCAGGCGAGCGATCTCCTCGCGTTGCTGCTCAATATAGTCATTGACAATCAAGGACATGGTGATATTGCGGTAGGCGTCGGTTTCCAGTTCAGCCAGATGCGGGTTGCCAGCACGTACCAGATTCTGCTCCTCAAGAAAGTACTCCATGCCATGCTTGCGAAAAAAGGCAGCCAGGCGAATGACGGCATTATCAATCGCAATATTGGTGTGCGAAGTTATCAACACTCGACGCTTATAAAGAATGGCATGCAGCATCGCAATGGCGGCCAGCACATCGGTTTTCCCTGTCCCACCAGGACCAAGGATCATTTGCACCTCGCTGGCCAGCGCTCGCTGGATAGCCAGACGCTGTGCATCATCGGGGACGAACACGTCGCTAATCACATCAACCAGCGAGGATGCAGCTGTCTCATCAGAGCACTCCAGATGCCCAAACAGCTTGAGACCCAGGTCTACAGAGGTATTGACCTGCGTCAATGCTTCTAACATTTTGCGCAAGAGATGTGCCCGCTCAATGACTAGGTGCGCATAGGTGAGCGTGCGCTCCGGTAGGCGCTGTGTGGTCGTGATCGTGACACGATCATCCTTGGTGTTCGATAACTCAACTGGTAAGTGGTCGAAATCAGAACTCTTCAACTGGAAGTCGGTGCCATCAGGGAGATCCCAGGGCGACTCCAGGGTAAAAGCATAGCGATAACGGCGATGTTGTTCGTAGACCAGTCGCCCATCGGTGATGGTATACTCTTTACTTCCTACGGATAACTCAATGGCTCGTTCCAGAGCCTGTTCCATTGCCGGTCTGGGGTTCTTACGTGGACGAAATGGTTGTTGCATAGGGTCTGTCCTCATTTCTAGCTATACGCTTCTTTCAATCAAAGGTTGCATATTCCTTAACATCGCCAGCTCTTGCTAGTGAGTTCATCTGGGGAGACGATGAACCAGGAACTTGAATTTCGCGTCGATCTCCTCAGTTTTTTTCTTTGCTGGTACAAGGAAGAATGGGGAGAGCATGAGCCATCCAGGGTCGTTATGCACCTTCTTTGGAGATCTATTTACTACCAGGAAGATCATTGGAGACCCTGGATCGTGATGACTGCACGCCATACGGTATGAGCAAAGGGCTGCCAATACTTCGGCAGCCCTTTGCTTGCTAAGATGTGTTCATCGTTCCTGTGATACACCTTCAATGAGAATGGCACTCATGTCCTACACGGCTTCCTCCTCTGGGTCATTGTCGGACAGGGTTCCATCAAGACGAAGGTAGTCACGGAGCACCACCTGACGGCGCTGATGGCCGAGAGCCACCATAACCGTGCTTACCGCGTCTGCTGCTTCCAGCGTTTTCAGGCATTGCTGATAGAGCTGACGCGCATAGGCACGGCGCAGCGATTGCATCCCGTAATGCGTTGGATAGAGTTGAAAGTTACCGAAGATGTATGGATTCGCCGTCATCTCCAGCACCTCTGCCTCATATCCAGCGAGCACCGGAACCTTGCGCGTTGGTGTATCGGACCAGCCCGCAACCTCTAGCCAGACCTGCCCATCAGGTTCCTGGTGGATATCCTTGGCACGCAGGCGTCCCAATTCAGAGTAGCGGAGTCCCGTGGCATAGACAAAGCGTTGTCCAACCAGATGTGGTGGAGGCGGTTCATCTCTACACAAGTTACGTTTCTTATTTTCCATTGATCCTTCCTTTCTGTTCATCATCAAGCGTGCAGATTACGCTTACATCGTCAACTATAATCAATGCGTGTGGTACTGGCGCGGTAATAGCACAGGAATCGCACTGTCATGGCACGGTAAGGGTGTCTGCTGACACTCATTCAGCAGGCCAATCAGCTAACTAGAACGATGAAAACCACTGGAAAGCGAGAGAGATATGGACGATCCGCAAGAACTGGACTATTCCCCCGACTGGATACACCTGCGCATTCGCTCCTACATGCTACAAATCGTCGATGCCATCCTCCTGGCTGAAGCAGGTCGGATGTGGGAGCGAATGCGTGATATCCTTCCTTCTACGAAGAAGGCCACCTCCCAGAGCTGGACCTCTGAAGAGTTGCGCACAAGTCGACTCGGCCAGGCGCTACTCACCATTGCCGATTGCGCTGATGGCAATTTCATTGAAGCCGAAAAAGTTCATCGCTCCATAAAACGCGCCGCTCGGATGCTCTATGGCGATCCGCAAAGCGAGAACTACACGTTACCACCGGACTTTCACAAGACGGAATTGGGACAACTCTTTCACAAGGCATATTCTCACCTGTATACATCGAAAGATCTCTTAACCGCCAAACAAGCCTATAGCCTGCTTGGGATTGCGAGGCAGACGCTTTACGAACGCCGAGATCGTGGCAAGCTCACCAGCATTTACTGGTATGGTGAACTGCGTTTTCTTCGTAGCGAGATTGAGGCATGGAAGTCGCAACGGGACCAGCGACAGCCAGAGGCTCCCACAGAAGAAGCCTGACGACGCTGAAATGCAGGCGGGTGAAAGAGGCTTGCATGACCTCCTTCTCCAAAGAATAACCCTACCCAATTTTTGAGGAGTGGGGCGGTCTGAGCACCCAATTATTCGGATGCGAAAATCGCGTCCGAAAAGGGTGTTTTTCACTGCTGAACTCCACTTCAAGCGCCAGAACCGATCTGGGAGAGGTGTCTGCTGACAGGTATACAGCGACAAAATTGAAGTTCAAGGGAGTAGGAAATATCTGGGAGAGGTGTCTGCTGACAGTCTTGCAACACTGAAATTAACGAATATAATGCCTTAGAACCACATCGATACGATTATGGCCAAGAGCAAAAGTGACTTGTTCCGCCGCCTCACGATCGTAGTCTTTGCGTTTGAGCCGTCCGGACGGTGGTGGTAAGCTGCGGCCTGGAGCGTGAAAGAGATAGACCGCTTGCGCATACTCCCGGCGATAACTATGCACATCGAGATGCTTGGGAATACGCAGGAAAACGCGGTCCTCGTCAGCCAGGCCCTCTCGTACTGCAAACACCTCTTGCTCATGCCCAACGAGCACGGGAACTGTCCGTTCCTTGCCACCTTTGCCGTTCCAGACCTGCACCACCGCCTGCCCGAAGTAGCGAGAGGTAGGATCGGGATCGCGTTCGAGAATATCCTGGGCACGCAGGAGTTTGAGTTCATCGCGACGCAGGCCCGTCGCCTTCAAGAAGTTGATCAATTTCGGCCAATTCTCAGGGTTGAAATGTTTATCGTGGGCCTTGACTCCACGTGAACGGGTAATGGTGGACCTGGTGCGCCTTGGGATCTCGACGTCCTTCATGAGAGAGCGATCCGCAAACACCATGCGCAGCGCGGCACGCACAACCTGCAGCGTATACGCGCTCTTGCCCTCATCCACACGTGCCTGAAGAAATTCCGCCGTCAGCTCCCCGGCTCGTTCATCGATCAGCTCCAGCTGCTTGAGCCCATAGGCATCACGTGCCCACTTCACGAAGTTGATCGCGTGCTCCTGGTAGGTCATACGCGTCTTGTAGCTATGGATCTTGCCCGTGCTGAAGGCCCACGTCTTCTGATGAGCAACTCTCGCCACTTCTTTGGCTTTGCCCCGACTCTGTTCCAGGGCCATCAGACCATCCAGGCGATCGAGCATTTCCTTGACGACGCTTTTGCGATGTGTAGCCAGAGTATACCCCTCCCCTCTATCGAGGTCGATGGATCTTTTGATTGCACTTCAGAGACAACAGTTTGGTTCAATCCTTACGTTATGCATTGCTGAGTGAATACAGCGTAGCGCATACGAGACCACACGAGCCTTCTTCTTTTTTACCTCATCCATAGCTTCTGCTGTTTAGAACTCCATACTAGCGTATAGATCTCTAACCGCAGAACATATATTTTAAGGCTATAAGAGAAAGGCGACCAATCTACGAGGGACACTATCCAGTCCTGCCAGAGGACTCTCACCACTGGCAGGTATCGCTCGTTGAGCGTACCTATGAGGAACAACAGACCAAATCGGAATGACATCTCAGGACTGCTGAGGTATCCAGGCATCCCCAGGTGAGATGCGAACCAATCCGTTCAGGTGGATCAATCCACGCTCGTAAGATGAGCCACTCCCCTCCTGGTACAAGTCGGTACGGTTGGGCCGGATGGAGGCAATCCCGTTGCATTCTGGTGGCGAACGAACCACTTCCTTTCCAGGGGTTTCCCCACTGGCTTCGCAGTTTCACGAATGAGCTTTCCTGGAGCAACTCGCAGGCACAGCCGCTCAGCACTGTAACTCCTTGAGAGAGTCGGACTAACTCTTTGAGAGAGTCATACTATTGTTTCAATAGTAGCATACACGATGATTCTACAATCTGTCCATGTTCGATGGAGTTCTAGCATCACACAATTCTATGCATAATTTATATAGAATACTCAGGAAAACAAAAGAGCATCCTCGACCGTATCAGAGATTCCAGGAAGGAACACTATCTCCTATGAGGACACAAGAGGGCAGAGGGCAAATGAGGAAGATCCACAATCTTCCAGAAAAACAGAGGGAGCGTGCAACCTATCAGGGACTCATACGTAATTCTGGTATGTCCCAACGTATCCATTGAAGACCATAGATCTTACCCGATCGGTCATGAGCATTCATTGAGATTAAGGAACAGAACAATGCCCGATACATTTAAATTTAAGGAGAGCTACGCATTACTGGCGACCAATGCAAAGACTTTTAACGGTTGGCTCCGCAAGGTCGGTATTGATCCCGATCAGCAAGTGAATCTCGTCGATCCTCGCGAAAAATATATTACGAACGAGCAATTGCATCTCCTAGCGGAACTCCATGGCCGTTCGCTTCCGGACTGGGTGGATCAAGAAACAGAACAACAAGAACCGATGACTTTGGACAACCTAGCAGAACGCTTCGCTGCCTATCAGCAACAGGTACTCCAACGCTTTGACCAAGTGGATCGCGTCCTTCTCCAGATGCTGCTACAACTCCAAGAGATGATGTCAAAGCTCCAAACGCAGGAACCTTCTCTCCCCCAAACAGTTCACTTTGATCAACTGAAACAATCACTCCTGCAGATCAGCACTTCTTTACAACAAATGAATGGGCATAGCAAGAGTGGACAGCTCCTCCAGCAACCGGAAGTGCTAGAATCTGTATCAGTATCAGCACCAGTGGATGAACGACAGGAATCGGATCATACAGCAATAGCACAAGCGAAGCCAGTACAGCAGAAGGCCCCCACAAAGCCTAAACCATCCGGCGGAAATAAGAAGAAAAAGCCAGCCAGAGGCAAGAAGCTCCCAGCAGGTCTGATATTGCTGCGTGACTTCGCCAACCAGCATGGAATTGTGACGGAACGCGCAAGTGCGGCAGGCCGATCGGGCAAGATCCATCTCACTCAGGGGAAGTGGTTAGTGAACTCGCGTTGGGCATCCGAGGCCATCGATGCGCAAGGCCAACACGACTTTTATGAAGTGTTTCATGAGCGTGAAGACTTCACTGCTTGTCCACAGTGTCCACACAGTCTGATATCGTAAACAGATAGAAATATGCTAGACTATTTCTATTGCTTCATCAATTTATCCACTTCATGCCACATGTGATGTTGGTAATCTAATATCATTACCTGGTTTACATCAAACTCTCTGTTCGATACATCTTTTTTACATGTTCCTCAAATTGCTTGGAGAGCATCAAAGTCTTCTCACCACGCTCATGCAAGTAGGTCGTTAGATCATGCAAAAATGCATCCAGTTTTTCTTCACTGCTCGCCATCATCTCTGTCCTTTTGCTTCTTTTCTGATGGAGGATTGATATAAAAACGGACGTTTTTGTAATGTCCTGCTTTCCAAATCGTCTATTTCACGCGCTATAATTTGCTTTTATAATATTTATCTGTTATAATTCTGTTAAAGTTCTGTTTATAAGTAAAGCGATATCGTTCAATGAGTTCCTTATATAGAGGTAGGAGGAAAAAAGA
>JACDAE010000021.1 GCA_013695595.1 Ktedonobacteraceae bacterium
CCTTTCGCAAGAATGGTTGTTTGTGAATGTAAATATCAAAAGTTAGTAATGATAAGATGTTCTACCTGTCTATCATTTCTGTCTTGAAAGCTCACAAGATACGTTTTGTCAAAAGCACGAATAGTGAAACCCGTTGATCTGTACAGCTCTAAAATAGCTGGCGTATTTTTAATGACGAGCATAAATTTTGCCCGACATTCGTTCAACAGAAATTGAGCCAGACGTTCTTGATCCTGCATTGTAAACGTATTTTGCGCATATGTGCTAAATTCGCTATCATAGGGGGGATCAAGAAAAATAAAGTCCCTGGATGTGGGGGGGTACTTTTGCAAAAATGCTGCAAAATCCATATTCTCAATAATCGTATTTTTAAGGTGACGTTGTAGTTCCGATGAACGAATGTACGCAATCTTACGTGCCAGATCTTTTCTATTATAGGATATGCCTCCATAAGGTACATTGAACTCGCGACGGCTGTTGTAGCGGAACATCGAGGCGTAAGCATTCTCTCTTACAAAGAAAAATATTGCAGCCGCATGAGCAGGCGAAATCCTATACTTGCCTATATTATTGTAAAGATGTCTTACATGCATGTAGAACGCACTCTTGAGGGCGCATTCAATGTTTGCTAGAATATCGCTATCCGGAAGTTTCCATTTTTTATTTTCCAGCACTTTCATGCGTTTTGTTTTACTTAACAGGTTTCTTTGCAGTTCATGGATAAAATTTTCGACATTTTTATCCAGAAATCTTTCAAACATACCTGTAAAATCTGTTGAGTATGAGTGAATAAAGCGCAGAAATTTATCCATCATTTCATCTAATTGAGACTCACCCAGAGAGTAGTCTTTGTATGTTTGGATTAAGCCTTTAGCTTCTTTATCTACAATACTACTAACATGTTGCCAACCATCTAATAAAATATTTAAAGCTCGAAAAAAGTCTTTATTAGATTGTGAAATCATCGTATAAAGATTAAATAATTCAGTTGATCTGTCATTAATGAATTTTTTGTGTGCACGTACCACAAAAAAAACCGCTCCTCCGCCAACGAATGGTTCGTAATAGTTATCAAAATCAGGTATCAAAGGAAGAATGTGTTTTAGTTCTTGTTTTTTACCACCCGCCCATTTTAAAAAAGAGGTGAGTTGATCGATCTTTCTTACCTGTACATTGTCTCGTGCTCGCAATGTTGGCTGGTCGTACTTAATCATGTATTTTGACACCTTCTTCATTTTACTATTTTCAATGTACCCATACCATCAAAAAAACCAGAGCAGGGAAGCAAAGCATGCTTCCTTTACCCTGGTTCTTGCGCTTGTTCTTAAAAATGGCAGATCATCCCTGCATACCACTCTTGGCCTCACGTAATTGTTCTGGGGTCAGTATCCTAAAGAGAATAAGAAGACTTTCCAGATCGTATTCCAGTCCTATCGAATGCAACTCCTGTCGAATACGACCGAGCGCACTGACCTGCGTCGTCGTAATCATTCCATAACTCACCAGGCTTGCCGCTAATAATTGATCAGGGGTCAGTAGTTTAAACATAAGCAATATTTCACCAAGTTGATAATTCAGGTCTACACCACGTAACATACGCTGGATATTCTGTGCCACTTCCAATCGGTTCTGAGGTACAAGATGGCCAGCAAGTAACACACTGCCAAGCGAGCGTGTTGCCCTTCCACTCAGTACCTGTGGCTGTATCGTCTGCGATTGTGCCGTTACAGGTGGCATAGGTGGTAGACTCTGCATAATGTCAAATAGCATCGTATTTCGGTTTTGTGCCATATCCGCGTCCTCGCCTACCTGTCCCCCGTTGTTCTGTGGTTTTATCTCAGTCTGTTCAACAAACATCGCGCCAAAGTCTTCTAATTCATTATCATTCAGTTTCTCTATTGTCTGACTTGACATCTCTGGCTGATCGTTTGCACCATTCTGCTCATCTTCAACGGGGTCTTTCGTGTGCGCTGGCGACTCTGCTGCAATAGGAGCTGTAGATGGGGCAGACATTGTTCCGCTCGCCTGTACTGTAGATGTTGCAATAGATGCTAAAGGAGGAGGCGATGCTGCCATAGTTTGTTGTAGGCCGTGATTTATACGTGCCAACACATCTGGACGCCTACTTCCCTCATTAGCAGGATTGCTGCCAGGACGATCGATAGGGATATCCTGAATAGGGGATGCACGCAATGGTTGTGCTCCAATTGTTCCCTCAGGTGGCGCTGTTGAAGTGGGGGCATAATCTATGGCTCCCATACTGACTGACGATTGCTCTCTTGCAATGCTAGATTGCGTAAATCGTATATCCCTGGTTGGCTGCGAGTTCACTTGCTGCTGGTAGGTATCACGGCTGCTTTCATACTGTACAGGTGCCGGTTGTGCACTGACTTGTTGCTGGTAGGTATCACGGCTGCTTTCGTACTGTACAGGTGCCGGTTGTGTGCTTGCTTGTTGCTGGTAGGTATCGCGATTGTTTTCGTACTGTACGGGTGGTGCAGTTTGGTAGCTTATTTGCTGTTGATAATTATCGCGGTTGCTTTCGTATTGTACAGATGGTGCAGTTTGGTAGTTTGCCTGTGCCAGACGTGATAACTGAGCCAGCCCTGATTCACCTGTATTATCCGTACCGGTTTGTCCGTTTGCCAGACGTTGCAAAACAGTAGCGTTATTTGCAAGTGTCGGCGAAGATTGGTTGTTATCTACCGCCGTTTCTGCTCGTGGCTGTTCTTGTGTTGTTTGAGTAGGAATATTTCCTGTATTTCCTTGCGTGCTCCAGTTCCGCTGATTCGGATAGAGGACGGCACGAATCTTATCCGTATAGGATACTGATTTCGTGCTTGTCGGATTATTCGTCACACCGCTTCCCGCTCTGCCAACTGATGGAGGAGCGGTTTGAGTACCAGTAGCTTGTTGTGGATAAACGCTGGACGCACTCCGAGGCTGTGTTGAATTGCCAGCATTCTCCATCCCTGAGGGGGCACGAAACGAGTTTCCATTATTTGCAGAAACGGGTGCCAATGACCCTGTTCTTTGTGTCGTGTTTGCTGGCGTTGGCTGCGGTGTAGGTGCGACCCTTGGCATACGAGGTAGGGTATTCGTGATGGAACCCGCTCCCGGAACGCGGTTTCGCACCTCGTCAACCAGTTTCATGATACCAAGCATACCATCAATATCCAGGTCGGCGGCAGTATTCTGAGAACGCTCCTCAGGATCATGCGGCCCATAACCCGCGATATTGCTACAGTGGAAGGTCAGGACATTAATGCCACGCCCCCGACGTTGTGTGTCCAATGCCACCCAGAACTCTCGTCGCGCTGCTGCCGCCTGGGCCAGATCGACGAGCACCATCCTTACAGGATAGCGTGCGAGTGCATCGAACACCTCTACTGCTGTGCGTGCTGTATGACATTCGTATCCCGCGAGCTGAAACTCGCTGATAATAAGAGCTGTCAATTGTTGATCACGCTCAAAAAGAAGAATATGTGGACCACCAGTGCTGATGTTCATGCCTTCAATACTCCGGTTGCTGCACGCGTTTTTGAGTTCACTGGGGCCCGGTTGTCATACTTGCTTGACCTGGCTTGTCCAACCCAGCTACGTAATCTCTTGGCGTACCATATTATTTTAATGCGCTTCTTAACTTTTAAATATTAAGGAGGAACCGTCACATTACACTTGCTTTGCCAGCCTTTTCAAGAAACATCTCTCAATCGAAACGTTTTCGAACCAGCCCCATGCCACCAGCTATGAGGTTTAATCAGGATGATAGATAATGTGACCTGCCCCGGCTATAATCAGCTATCAGTATAACGGCTAGTATAGCATACCTCTCTACTATTTTGATCATTACCATGACTATTGACGCATCCCCCCTCCTATGCGCTTATAATAAAATGTTTAGATCTTGCTATGTATGTTGCATAATCAGGCAAGCGTCGTTCTCAATAGATTCAGGAGTTCTCTACTTTATGTCGCAAATTTTGTCACCTCTCAAGCGGCCTGTACTGGCTTTTTTGACCGATTTTGGTTCTACCGATAGTTACGTGAGCATCATGAAAGGTGTTGTGCTGACTATCGCTGCGGACACTCACCTGGTCGATATTACGCATGATGTGCCGCCGCAACACATCGCCACGGGTGCGTGGCATCTGGCAACGTGCTATCGCTATTTTCCTGCCGGAACAATCTTCGTTTGCGTGGTTGATCCTGGTGTCGGTAGCCCTCGTCACCCCATTGCTCTGCGCGCTGGCGACTGGTTTTTCGTTGGACCTGATAATGGCCTGTTTACCTATATTCTTGCGGAACAGTCGGTGCATGAAGCGGTCATCCTCGCAAATCCTACGTATCACCTGGCAAATGTGAGCACAACCTTCCATGGTCGTGATGTGTTTTCTCCGGTTGCTGCTCATATTGCCCGTGGCATCCCTTTATCTGAATTTGGTCCACCCATTGACACTGCAACATTACACCGCCTCGATACAGGATTATCGGTGCGTCAAGGAGCAGAAATTGCTGGACACATCGTTCATACTGATCATTTTGGCAATCTGATCACATCGATCCCATTCTCGCAAGTACCCGATCTTTTTACCTGTGCCGCCATACGCCTGACCTTGCCTACTCAAGGGATTACTATAACCGAACGCAGGCCCTTTTTTGCAGCCTTTTCCACTCAGGATACTGCTAGCCCATTTCTCTATATTGGGAGTTCAGGATATGTTGCTGTAGCAATCCAGAATGGCAATGCCGCACAATCCCTCAACGTAACGTATGGTGATTCCGTAACTCTTGCTCTGATTGAGAAGTAGAATGAAGGAAGATACATATCGAATAACCCCTTTTCAACTCTTGGGCTTGATAGGAGGTACTATCAGTATGTTATAAATTTCTTATAGCAGTAAGTAATAAATTACACCCTAAAAAGGAGAATATCCCTGTTCTCCTGCGCGAAGCAAGCAGAATAGTTGCTCGTGGAAAATCCCATCGTGAATTTCTGAACATGAATTACGGGACAATCAGCTTCTATGAGGCTATAGACCCTGAACAACGAGATCAAGACGAAGAGAAGCTTTCACTGCTTCAATTTGAGAGCATCATGACAAAACTACATGAATAGTAACAAAATCACTGCACGTATGCATAGAATGGCGCATTTTACTTGAGTGCGCCATTTTTGCAAGTCGAACGCTGGCTTTAATCACCGCGAAATTGAAGAACACAATGAAACCTTTTGAGCAGCCTTTCTACGCTATGAGATAAGTGAAAGCACTTCCGCTCTTTTCAGGTGGCGAAAAATATGCTATAATGAGCGTATACTCTTTGGTAGGCTAGAAAGACATAAGTTTACTAGCAGTGTTTTGAGTCGTTAAAAGATCGTCTTTTTTCGCTTGGTTCAGCATTTCTTATGCATAGAATGAGAAAGGATCAGTTGAAACATTGCTGGAGCATCAAACAGATGCATCTTTCAACATATCGCTTCCACTATCAATGGTGGATGCAAATAATAAAAAAGCGTTATCAAAATATCCTCCGTTATGTAGGAAAGGGCTGGTTCTCTCGCGTTGAATGTCGAGTAAGAAACTGGCCCTTTTGGTCTCATTGCATCTTTATGATCAGGTGGCGATGGACAGATGGTGTTGAAGCATCCCTACAATGCCCTAGCGTCATCTCTCCCACGCCCCATCACGAAGTGCGTTTCCCTGACTGTCAATCCGTAGGTGCAGTTCAAAAGCTGTAGTTGTAGACACCATATCCTCCAGGGATACATATGGTGGAATAATTTCTACGCTACAATGTCACACAACAGAGAGAGGGTAAATCATGGATCTGGTGAAGCGGTTAGAAGAATACCGAGACCGTGAGCGAGAACTCATGTGGGAAGGAACATTTGCGCAGTACTTTGAGATTGCAAGCAAAAAGCAGGATATCAGCCGACTTTCCCATGAACGCATTTATCATATGATTATGGACGCGGGTACCGAAGCTACCCGTTCCGGTGAGCCAAACTACAATTTTTTCAGTCAGGAAATCTTTGGCATTGAGAAACCACTTCAGCAGATCGTCGATTACTTCCATTCCGCCGCACAGCGCCTGGAAGTCCGTAAGCGTGTTCTGCTTCTCATGGGTCCAGTCGGTGGTGGTAAGTCTACGATTGTCTACTTGATCAAGCGTGGACTGGAAGCCTATAGCCGCACTCCCGATGGTGCCGTCTATGCAATCAGAGATTGTCCGATGCACGAGGAGCCACTTCACCTGATCCCCAATGAACTGCGCTCCGATGTTGAAAAAGAGTTTGGCCTCTATATAGAGGGCGACCTCTGCCCCCATTGCCGCTACATGATCGATAACCAGTTCAATGGCCGTATCGAGGATGTGCCCGTCAAACGCATCGCCTTCAGCGAGAAGTACCGTGTTGGCGTTGGTACCTTTACCCCATCAGATCCCAAAAGTCAAGATATCAGCGAACTCGTCGGTGGCATCGACCTCTCAACTATCGGTGAAGTTGGTGTCGAAAGCGACCCCCGTGCCTACCGCTTCGACGGCGAACTCAACATTGCCAACCGAGGGGTAATGGAATTTGTAGAGATGCTGAAGACGGATGAAAAATTCCTTTATGTCTTGCTTACCCTGAGCCAGGAACAGAACATCAAGACCGGGCGCTTCAGCATGATCTACGCCGATGAAGTCGTCATGAGCCACACCAACGAACATGAATATCAGTCGTTTGTGGGCAACAAAAAATCAGAAGCGTTGCAGGACCGCATTATTCTGGTCAAAGTTCCCTACAACCTGCGCGTCTCCGATGAAGTCAAAATCTACGAGAAGCTGCTCAAACAAAGCGCTCTCCAGAACGTCCATATCGCTCCCTACACCCTGCGTGTTGCTAGCATCTTCGCCATCCTCACCCGTCTGGAAGCGTCTAAAAAAGCTGGCATGAGCCCCTTGAAGAAGATGAAGCTGTATGACGGTGAAGATACGGAAGACTTCAAACAAAAAGATCTGCGTGAGTTACAGGAAGAGACGATACGCGAAGGCATGGATGGCATCTCTCCTCGTTACGTCATCAACCAGCTCTCGAAAGCACTGGTCAAACAGAACGTGACCTGCATCAACCCTATCGATGCCCTGCGTGCTCTCAGAGATGGCCTGGATCAACACACCAGCATCACGCGCGAAGAGCGTGATCGCTACCTCAACTTTATCAGTGAAGCCCGTAAAGAGTACGACGAGATCTGCCGTAAAGAAGTCCAGCGTGCCTTTGTCTACTCCTATGAAGAGAACGCACGCACGTTGCTGAACAATTACCTGGATAACGTCGAATCTTATTGCAACAAGACCAAGATGCGCGACCCCATCACTGATGAGGAGATGGATCCCGATGAGCACCTGATGCGCTCAATCGAGGAACAGATCGGTGTCAGTGAGAATGCCAAGCGCTCTTTCCGTGAAGAGATTCTGATCCGCATCTCGTCGCTGGCTCGTAAAGGGATGACCTTCGACTACATGAGCCACGAGCGCCTCAAAGAAGCCATTGAGAAAAAACTGTTCGCCGACCTGCGCGATGTCGTTAAAATTACGACATCGACACGCACGCCCGACAAAGATCAGTTGCGCAAAATCAACGAGGTCGTCAATCGCTTAATGACGGAACACGGGTACTGCCACGTGTGCGCGAATGAAATTCTTCGCTACACCGGTAGCCTCTTGAACCGCTAACCTCTTCCGAATATGGTAGTAGGGGTGCCCTTTATAGGTACCCTTGTACCCTTGCTTCTAGCAAAGGAGAATGAGCCATGTCAGTCTCCCAGCATGACTGGTCATTGCATCGTAAAGGGCAGATCGATCAGGAACGCCATAAAGAGAAGATTCGCGAGGCGGTCAAGAAAAATCTTGGCGATATCGTCAGCGAAGAGAGCATCATTCTCTCGGACGGCAAAAAAACGGTACGCGTCCCCATTCGTTCCCTTGACGAATACCGCTTCCGTTATGATCCTGGTCGTCAACAACATGCAGGCCAGGGGAACGGCAAAAGTAAAGTCGGCGATGTCGTTGCCCAAGAACCTCGTCCCGGTAAAGGCAAAAAAGGTGAGGCCGGTAAAGACGCTGGCTACGACTACTATGAAGCCGAAATCACGATGGACGAGCTGGCGGCTATGATCTTTGAAGATCTCGGCTTGCCCAATCTCGAAGAGAAACGCCAGCAGGAAATGGAGACCGAGTCCGTCCGCTTCACCGACGTACGCAAAAAAGGCCCGATGGCCAATCTTGATAAAAAACGTACAATCATGGAAAACATGAAGCGCAACGCCGCCAAAGGTGAGGCGAAATTTGGGGATATTAAGTCGGAGGATCTGCGCTTTAAAGTGTGGGAGCCCACGATTAAATATCAATCGAATGCAGTAGTTATAGCAATGATGGATGTTTCGGGATCGATGGGCGAATTTGAAAAATACATTGCACGTAGCTTCTACTTCTGGATGGTGCGTTTCTTGCGCACGAAGTATAACAACGTGCAGATCGTCTTTATCAGTCACCATACCGAAGCCAAAGAAGTGACCGAAGAAGAGTTCTTCCACAAAGGCGAGAGCGGCGGCACTCAGGTCTCATCGGCCTATGAACTGGCTCTGCAAATCATCAAAGAGCGGTACAAACCCGACGATTGGAACATCTATCCCTTCCACTTCTCGGACGGTGATAACCTGCCGTGGGATAACGATCGCTGCGTACAACTTGTCAATAAATTGATGGAACTGTGTAATATCTTTGGGTATGGCGAAATACGCGAGGGCCACTATCGCTCTCCCAGTACACTTATGTCCGCTTACAACAAGATCAGCGACAAGAAGTTTACCGCCGTGACCATCTCAGATAAAAAAGAGGTCTATCCCGCACTCCGCAAATTCTTTGCTCAGCGTGATACCGTTCCTTCAAGATAGTGTCAGGAGTCTTCTATGTCAATGATGGATAACACGAGCGATCTTGAACGTTTGCGCGATGGCATTGATGCTGCCTGGGAGGAGGCTCGTAAGTTCGGACTTGATCCGTTTCCAACCCATTTTGAACTGGTACCAGCTTCAATCATGTATGAATTTGCCTCGTACAGCCTGCCCGGTCGCTTCAGCCACTGGACGCACGGCAAATCATATTATCGTCAGAAGATGCAATATGATCTGGGATTGAGCAAGATCTATGAAATGGTCGTCAACACCAATCCCAGCTATGCGTTTTTGATGGACATGAACGACTTGCTGCAAAATACCTTTGTGGCTGCACATGTCTTTGGTCACACCGATTTCTTCAAGAATAACGCTTACTTTAGCAATACTTCTCGTCGTATGATCGACAAAGTAAGCATCCACGCCGAGCGTATTGCGAAGTATGAGTTTGACCACGGCAAAGAAGAGGTTGAACGTTTCCTGGATGCCGCCCTCTCCATTCAAGAACACGTTGACTATAACCTGCTACTGCGCGACGATGAAGGTCCTAAAGAGGAAAAATCTAAACCGCTCACGAATGAGTACGACGACCTGTGGGGCCTGGAGAAAAAAGCCCAACGGGCCGAAGAAGAGCGTGAGCGCTCCAACACTCACGCGCCAAAGTTCCCTGAGAAGCCAGAAAAGGATCTCCTGCTCTTCCTCACACGCCATGCGCCTCATTTGCTCCCATGGCAGCGCGATATTCTCGAAATTGTGCGCCTGGAAATGCTGTACTTCGTGCCGCAGATGCAAACGAAGGTCATGAATGAAGGCTGGGCCTGCCTGGTTGGGAATTCACTTGTTCTGACAGAACACGGCTTTCTGCGTTATGACAAATTGCACGAAAAACTGGCAAACGGTGAAGCTGTGCATGCGGCTAGTGGAAATGGCGAACAGGATTGCATAACTGATCGCCATATTCGACGAAACGCTGCAACTGTTCGTGTGCGTACGCGGCGTGGTCTTGTTCTGGAAGGTGCTGAAGGGCATAAGGTAAATATTGGGGCGGATCAGTGGATTGAATTGAAGGATGTTCAGGTTGGGCAACGCATTCCATTGAGCGTGGGAGATAATATCTGGCCTGAACAATACGTTTCTGTTGTGGCACCTGTCCCTATAGTTTCTTCTACCGTGATGGATGTCGCTCAGGCAGCAAACGTTGGAGTGCATACTGTCTATCGCTCAATGAGCGGCAAAACTACTTTTGCTATGGATCGTATAGAGGCGGCTATCCAGAGCACTGGCTATAGTTTTGGCAATGGCGGGAAACCAATGTATGGCCTTCGTTCTCCGCTGGTTACCCCTGGATTGGTAACAGAGTCTTTTGGGGAATTCCTGGGCTATCTTGTCGGTGATGGCAATATTCACACCTCCAAGAATGCTATCGGTTACACTACTGGTGATCGTATTCTGGCTGATCGTTATGCCCAACTGATAACCGACCTCTTCGCAATTGAGCCATCTCTCTTTTGGGATGATAAAACTGTCAATGGGAAGGGTGGCCGTTGGCGTGTCGTCTTCTATTCAGCCAATACGCTGGATCTCCTCAAATCTCTGGGCATTGATCTACATGCAAAGGCGCGTGCAAAAAGTATCCCTGATGTCGTTCTGCGTTCCCCTAAATCAGTTATGAGTGCATTTTTACGTGCGTACTTTGACTGTGATGGATGTGCATCCCTGACTGATGGCGTGATTCTTTCGACGTTTAGTGATGATATAGCCCAGACCTTGCAAGTCGTTCTGCTGAACTATGGCATCCTGTCACGTCGTTATGGTCCCAATATCAGAATTAAGGGCACATCCGCACAGGTGTTCGCTCAAGAGATCAATTTCTGGTTGCCGCGCAAACGTGAGATTTTGCAGAACTACCTCGCTAGTCATCGCTGGTTTCTTAAAGAGAATCCAACAGATGAGGTAGTAAGCATTGAGCATGCTGTTGCCGATGTATATGATATTACCGTCGACCGTTCGCATCAATACATCGCAAACGGAATGCTGCATCACAATAGCATCTGGCATTCACGCATCATGCGTGAGCTAGGCGATAAGGGCATCATCACCAATTCCGAGTCCCTGGAATTTGCCCAATTGCATTCAGGTGTCCTTTCACCTTCACGCACCACACTCAATCCTTACTACATCGGCTTCAAGATGTTTGAGGATATCGAGCGGCGTTGGGATAGCCCTTCAACGGAGGAGCAGGAGCGCCTGGGACGCAAACCCGGCATGGGTCATCAGAAGATCTTTGAAGTACGCGAGCTTGATAATGATGTCTCGTTCCTACGCAACTATCTCACCGAAGATCTCATCAAGGACCTCGACCTTTACCTCTATAAAAAAGAGGGTGATGAGTGGGTTATTGCCGAGAAGAATTGGCAGAAAGTGCGCGATGGCATCGTCCATAGCATGACCAATTTTGGTTCTCCCTACCTGGTGGTCGAAAATGGCGATTATCGTGGTAATCGCGAACTCTATATCAAACATCTCTTTGAGGGCCAGGAACTCGATCTCAGTTATGCCGAGAAAACCCTCCAATATGTGTATACAATGTGGGGCCGCCCCGTCCACATCGAAACCGTCTTTGAGGGGAAACGCATTCTCCTGACCTACGATGGCGAACGCAACTCGAAAAGTACCCTGGAGAAGTAAATACTCATTAACGAAAGGTTCATGAGAGGGATACATCATATCCTCTCATGAACCCTTTATGGTGTTTGCTAAAAAAGTCGATAGAAGAATACGATCAATTTTGCGCCTGTTGACATCAACATTCTTTCCGTATATACTTTTGTATACACGGAAAGAGAAAATAAGAGAAAGGATAGAAGAAATGCAGGTAGTAAAGCTACGTAAAGTTGGAAACTCTGTTACTGTAACGCTTCCTGCCTCTGTAGTGGAGGCGCTCCATTTACACGAGAACGACGAAATAGCTGTAGAAGTTGCTGGTGATCGCATTGTGCTGGCAAAAGCTTCTCAAGATTTTCAAGACGCGTGGGATGTCTACCAAAAAATTGAGCCGCGTTATCGTAACGCAAATCGTAAGTTGGGTGAGTAAATTATTATGGTGCGTTTTCTTCCCGAAACTATTGTCCTGGCAATTCACGAAGATTTGCTTCGTTTATATGGAGGCATATATGGTGTACGTGATGCTGCTGCATTAGATGCGGCCCTTCATATGCCCCAGGCACAATTCGGAGGCCAATTCTTACACCCTACACTCCTTCATATGGCCGCTGCTTATGGTTTTCATCTTTGCCAGAATCATCCCTTCTTTGATGGCAATAAACGCACCGCTGGTATGACCATGTTTACCTTTTTGCAGTTGAATGGCTTGACTCCCATTGCTACCGAGGTTGATTACTACAATACAATGATGTCTATTGCAACAGGCCAGATGAATAAAGATCAGCTAACTGTATGGTTACAGGATATAACAGAAGGTGAGTCAAATATAAATACTTATTTTTGAGAATTGACACACCATATCTGGATAAGTATACTTGTTCTAAATCGTTCGATATACCGCTGTCCTGCGTTGCCTGATCCATCTTGTAAAGAAAATTACTCGGAATGTGAGGAATGCAGGAATGCGGGAAAGAATAATTGTCATCATAAATTCAGGAGGGTAGTGTGGCAGCGACTCCCATTTACACTATTGGTCATGGCAATCGCTCATTGGAAGCTTTTCTTGAGCTTCTCCAGCGCTATGGGATTAACCACGTGATCGATGTACGCTCTCAACCCTACTCACGCTATATACCCCACTTCTCGCGTGCAGCATTGGAGCAATCTCTCAATGAGCACCATGTCCACTATGTTTTTATGGGGGATACGCTGGGAGGACGCCCCAAAGACGCAAATTGTTATCGTGATGGCAAACCCCAGTATGATATCATTCGTGCCAAACCTTTTTACCAGCAAGGTATCGCACGCCTGCGCGTCGTATGGGAGAAACAGTTATGTGTAGCCCTCTTATGTTCTGAAGCAAAACCTCAGGAATGTCATCGCAGCAAATTGATCGGCAACACGCTCATCGAACGGCAGATTCAGGTCTCACATATCGACGAAAACGGATATTGTAAAGATCAACAAGCCATCAACATGCTCCTGACGGGTGGGCAGCAGTTATTATTTGAGGACCTGTCGCCGATAGAAGCTAGTGGCAAAATAGGGCGTGCCCGTAAGAAATTGAGCACATCAGATAGGAATGGGGAAGATGATGGATTATGATCCCAAACGTCTGGTTGAAAGCGGCTATGATCATGTAGCACAACACTATCTTGAATTTGTACAACGTGATCTTCAAGCAGAAAAACCCTCTGCACGCCTGAGTTATCTACGGGAATTATTGAAACGTCTTCCCCACAAGGCTGAAGTGCTAGAATTGGGTTGTGGGGCTGGCGTTCCTGGTACTCAGCTCCTTGCTCAACAAGCTCACGTCACCGGAATTGATATCTCTGCAACACAAATTGCATTGGCCAGACAAAATATTCCCACCGCAACATTGTTGCAGGCTGATATGATGACGCTTACATTTCCTCCGGCATTTTTTGATGCCATTGTTGCCTTTTATTCTGTCATCCATCTTCCCCGCACAGAGCAAGCTATTTTGTTAGGACGCCTTGCCGAATGGCTGCGTCCCGGTGGATACATTCTTGTGAATCTTGGAGTGGTGGATGATTCTGGTTCAATTGAGCCTGATTGGTTAGGTACAGCTATGTATTGGAGTAGCTACGATGCTCAAACAAATCTCGATCTCATCCTTCAAGCTGGTTTCACGCTTATTGAAACAGAGATTTTGACGGATGATGAAGATAGAGAGCGTGTTTCGTTTCTCTGGATCTTTGCAGAAAAAACATAAATTGGAGTAAAAAGAGTAATATGGCATGCCTCTTGCTTCTAAAGGGCATCCCTACACCATAACCGACCGTCGTACAAGAGTAACCAATATCCGCAAAACACGCCAATGGTGTAGGGGCGCCCTTTAGAAGCCCGCGTTGCAAATACATCCATGCCAATGGTGTAGGGGCGCGATTTATAAGCCCGCCACGCTATCAAATGGGTTTGAAAGTTTACCAGTATCGCTCCTCATTCCATGGATTGGCGCGGTTATGATACCCACGTTGCTCCCAGAAGCCGGGGTGGTCGCGTTCTAGAAATTCCAGGCCATCAAGCCATTTAGCACTTTTATAAGCATAAAGTTTGGGCACAATCAGGCGTACAGGTCCACCATGTTCGGCTGCCAGGTCCTCGCCATCGTGCTTGAAGACGATCATCACATCGTCATCATCCAGGCTCTCGATTGGCA
>JACDAE010000043.1 GCA_013695595.1 Ktedonobacteraceae bacterium
GTGCTGATCTTCGATCATCTCAAGCATCATATTCGTATGGTTACCTACCTGCACCTGAATGCGCCAGACCTGGAGGCCGAATATCGACGCGCCGTGGCGACACTCGATGTGATCCAGCAGCGATTACAACAGGAGGTCCATCTGCCGCTGGAGCCCCAGGCCGACCCCCTTGTTGAATCCGCGCGGGTTACCTCCAACTGCACACAACAAGAGTTCGAAGAGCGTGTACGCCAGGCTCAGGAGTATATTCGGGCGGGCGATATTTTCCAGGTGGTCCCTTCACTACGCCTGAATCGCCTGGTGAACGCAGCGCCGCTCACCGTCTACCGGGCCCTACGTACTATCAATCCGTCACCCTATATGTTCTACCTGGACCTGGATGACTTTCAGATTGTTGGAGCTTCGCCGGAACTCCTGATCCGCGTCGAAGACGGCACAGTGACAACCCACCCTATCGCCGGAACACGCCCGCGCGGTGGGCATCCTGAACAGGATCGACGGCTGGAGGAAGAATTGCTGGCCGATACCAAAGAGCGAGCAGAACATGTGATGCTGGTAGATCTGGGGCGTAACGACGTAGGACGCATCAGCGCCCAGGGCAGCGTGCGCGTGACCGAATTCATGGGGGTAGAACGCTACTCGCATGTGATGCACCTGGTTTCGAACGTCACGGGCCACTTGCGTAGCGACCTGTCCCCCTTCGATGCATTGCGCGCCGGCTTTCCGGCGGGAACGGTTTCAGGTGCGCCTAAAATCCGGGCGATGGAGATTATCAGTGAACTGGAAGGGAGCAGGCGCGGCGTCTATGCGGGTGCCGTGGGCTACTTCAGCTACTCCAGCAACCTGGATACCGCTATCGCCCTGCGCACGATTGTTATGAAAGACGGGCAGGCCTATATACAGGCTGGCGCGGGGGTTGTCGCCGATTCCCATCCTGCCACCGAGTTTCAGGAGTGTATGAACAAGGCCCAGGCGCTGCTACACGCCCTGGACAAGGCCGAACAGATGGCAGGAACCTGGCACGAACGACCAGCTACAACCGTGGGAGGTACGTATGCTGCTGTTGATTGATAACTATGATAGCTTTACCTATAACCTGTATCAATACCTGGCCGAATTGGGGGCAGAGATCCAGGTCTACCGCAATGACCAGGTGACGATCGCGGAGATTGAACGGCTACGGCCCAGGCAGATTGTGATTTCGCCTGGGCCCCGCACTCCCGCTGAAGCCGGGCTCTCGTGCGAGATTATCGCCACATTTGGGCCACACGTGCCGATTCTGGGTGTTTGCCTGGGCCACCAGGCCATCGGGCAGGTCTATGGTGGACATGTGGTGCGTGCCCCGGAGCCGATGCACGGCAAAACATCGCTGATCTACCACCAGGGGCAGGGGGTGCTGCACAACCTGCCCAGACCCTTTGAGGCAAACCGCTACCACAGCCTGATTGTCGAGCGTGCCTCCCTCCCCGCCGATTTGGAGGTGACCGCCGAGACCGCCGATGGATTGATTATGGGACTGCGCCACCGCCGGTATCACGTTGAGGGGGTGCAGTTCCACCCGGAGTCTATTCTCACGCACGCAGGTAAAGATCTCTTACGCAACTTTCTGACGCCATCTCAGGTGGATACGAGAATTTCGCAGTACCAGCATAAATCGGCAGCGTGAGGTGGAGAAACAGACGGTGCAAGAAGCTGCGCTCTGTCTCTCCAGCTTGAGCAGGGCTATCACCTGAGCGTCAGCGTCAGCGTCTAAAAACCTCTCCTCCCTGCCTCTCCTCCCTGACCCGAAACGCGCACGCGTAGCTGGCGATATCGTTAGTCATGCGTGCTCGTTTCAGGCTATAGAGCAGTGAGCGACTGCGAAGGAGATGCGAAGTCTCTGTCTATCAGGAGGGTATATAGTTGCCTTGATGCATGATGTGTCAATACCAGACGATACCTACGGCTAGACGAAAAGCAAGAAGAGAAGGGAGCATTCATGAAAACACAGGAACGCATTGTAGAGGAACGGGTTCAAATAACACCGGTTCCCCGTAGAAAGGGAAGGCGAGTGAGAAAATTTTTCTCCAGGATCTTTCTGGGCATTCTGCTTATCTTCCTTATGGTGGGCGCAACTGTTGGCCTTGCATACTGGACCTCGCTGTGGCCCGATACGATTAACATGAGTAGCACTTGTGCCAACATGAAGGCCATGAACGGGATGCAGATGGATGGCATGGATATGAGTGGTTCTGATGGCATGTGCAATTCAGGGTCTTCCTCGCAGAAGCCGATTTCTATTGATAGCCTGCGTGCTCCCACCACTGCGGCACATATGGCCACGTTCACCCTGACAGCAGGGGTGAAGCGGCTCCCGCTTGGGCAGGGTGAGACGGTAGAGGCCTACACCTACAACGGGACCTCGCCAGGACCGACGCTACACGTACGGCAAGGTGACCTGGTGGTTGTCCATCTCATCAATAAGCTTCCCGTCTCGACGGCGATTCACTGGCATGGCATTCGCGTTCCTAACTCGGCGGATGGCGTCGCAGGCCTGACCCAAGATGCCGTAAAGCCCGGTCAGAGCTACACCTATCGCTTTGTGGCCCAGGATGCTGGCACGTACTGGTATCACCCGCACCAGCATAGTTACGAACAAGCCGAGAAAGGCCTCTACGGTCTGGTGATCATTGATCCAACTACGCCTCCTGTGCATGATGATATCGATGCTTCGTTAAGCGTGCATGAATGGACATTTGGTGATTTTCGTAACTTCCGCCATGTAGAGCTTATCAATGGTACTGCACGCCAACAGCAGATTCAGGCCAGCGCAGGACAGTGGGTGCGCCTGCGTATCGCCAATACTTCCAGTAACCTGAAACTGCTTACGTTAACTGGCGCTTCCTTCACGGTTGTGGCCCTCGACGGGCATGATCTGAATGCTCCTTCTCCTCTGCGAGACACTCCGGTACCAATTGGCGGAGGGCAGCGCTATGATCTGCGCTTCCAGATGCCGAAAAGCGGCGCAGTTTCGCTCTTCCGAGCAAGTCTTGATACCAAATGGGCCTTTGAGAAAGCGCCAGCGGTGGTCATCGGGCAGGACAACGTACAGATTATGCCGCCGGCCAAGGGCACGAAATGGTTCGACTTCTCCGGTTATGGGCAGCCCGCGCCAACGCCAATTACCCCTCAGAGCCATTTTGCTGCCACATACACCATCACCCTAAACGGGCATCTGGGCTTTATGAATGGACGTTTCGGGCCGTTACATACTATCAATGGGCAGACCTTCCCAAATACGCCCACTATCGTCGTCAAACCGGGAGATGTAACCAGGCTGCGCATCGTCAATGAGACAACAGAGTATCACCCCATGCACCTGCATGGGCATACCTTCACGGTGCTATCTCGCAACGGGCACGCGCTCACTGGCAGCCCCGTTATTCTCGATACCGTCCTCGTCCAGCCCCACGAAAGCTATGAGATCGCCTTCCTGGCGGATAATCCGGGTCTCTGGATGGAACACTGCCATAACTTCTTTCACGCTTATATGGGCATGGATATGATGGTCGTCTACCCTAACATATCCACCCCCTATAACGTTGGCAACTCCTCGGGTAACTTTCCCGATTAGTGGTTCTTTTCTGGCCAGTGCCTTATAGAAGCCAGCGATGTAGTTCATGAGTCATCCCGAATTTTAGGGACTATGCAAAAAAGACCTCCTGCGTTAGACTAGGGAAATCGAAAGACCCAACAAACGCTGGAGGTCATTGCATTCATATCCTCAAAGTATGACACATCTGAGAAAATTTGGGTTCGGGTGCATTTCTTACGCGCTGAGCCACTCCAGGACGGTTTTTGCCCGAACTCTTTGTCTTTGTCGCGGTTCCTGGTGTTCCAGCCCACACCAATCTGGCTGAGCGCAATGTTCGCCCATTGGTCGTTGCTCGCAAAATCAGTGGGGGCACTCGCGAGTCTCTTTGGCACCTGGATGGCACAGCACCTCCATCCTTTCCACCAATGCCTGGCTACTCTCACTCTACAATCTTCCTTAGGTCAAGTCTGAACAGTTTCATGATCCGGGCGTGCTGGATCCAGGGACAGCGGTGTGCTTCTCGCCACCCTCCACATCTTCGTGTAGATAGCTCTCTGGGTGTGAGAGAAAGCGTCCCACCAGAAACAACCAGAGCGGGAGCAGGAACAGGGAAGGGACAAGGACAAGAAAGGCCCAAGGTAGGAACGCAATATATGCGTAGAGAACAAGCGTGAATGCGACAATGACCCCAATCACGCGCATCGGCCGCGTTGCGCGCCAGGAGGCGGAGGCAATCCAGAGGGCAGCCGCAATATTGGCTCCATAGCGAAGCGTGAGATAGGTCAGCTTGACAGCTCCATTCACCTGCATAATATCCGTTGCAATATCCAGCACGAGCCATCCATAGCCACCAGCACGAGCCCAGGATGGGGCGGGAAGTGCTGCGATGACTGGCAGCAGGAGAAGATGCTCTACGACAGCCAGGAGCGCGAGCGCTTCGGCGAGGGGTACTGAACTGCTTGGTGTCATGTCACGCAAAGAAGGGATGAAATAGGTGAGAAGGTGAAGAGCAAAGAGCACAGCGGCTCCATAGGCCGCTGTTGTCCGCCCACGAGGGGTGTTACTGTTCATAAACTGTCTCCTGATTCTCCAAAGGGATGAAGTCTCTGCCTCTGGCGGTTGTTCCTCATGCCGTTTCGTTTTGATCGAGCGTGCGAGCATGCTGAAGAACGACGAGTCACCGTAGATGTGCGGGTGCCCTCGAGATGATGGGGCAACGACTGATGACACTGTTCATGGAGCAAGTATACCCCTCAATGGCCCCAAAAGAGATCCGTCGAGCGACGGGGTCATCCCCTCTTAAAGTCCTGTTTGTCGGGAGAAGTGAAGGTCACTCGTTTCAAGCTCATTATGTAAGAGCGTATTCATCGCAGTTTGCCTAGATTTCATTATCGGTGTCATTCGCCAACAATAGCTTAGCGGGGTTCTACTGGTTCGTCACCAGTATCACACATGTGGAAAGAGCCAATTTTATGATGATAATTTGGCATGTACAGTCAGGAGTGGACTACCTCGTGAAAGTCTCGCCCCAGATCCTTGAGAAGGACGATGGCGGCATTGCGTCCAGGCCCGCCAGTGACTGAACCACCAGGGTGCGTGGTGGAGCCTGTCTGATAGAGGCCAGGGATCGGCATACGATGCTGGGCATAGCCCGGCACAGGACGTAGCGTTTCCACTTGAGCAGGGCTCAGATCACCTCCATGGCAACTCCCATGCCAGTTATGCCGATTTATACGCTCCAGGTCAAGCGGACTGCGAATCTCGGCAGCTAGTATCTTCTCATCTGTCAGATTTGGCGCGTATTTGCGCAGTTCCTCCAGGTCCCGTGCCGCGACCTCCGTTTTGATCGTGTCCCACTGCTCCGGTCCCTCACGCAGTTCATAAGGATGGACACTAATCACTTTGACCATATGTTTGCCTGCTGGAGTCCGGCTCGAATCTTCCACTGAAGGCGTGAGTACGAGCAGTACCGGTGCATCCATACCAACAGTTCCATGCTGAAAATGCTCGGAGATACGTAGTTGGCGCTCGGGAGTTTGCGCGACGCCCGCTCCGACGACGGGGAGAGTGCCGCCTGCGACTGTGAACAATGGGGGTTCGCTTGTGGCGTAGTGAGTGACAAACATAGAGCGGCCTGGCTTATAGGTTTCTGCGCCATATAGGAAGGTTTCTCCCCATGCTTCTGGTGGAGCCATATCGACCAGGTGCTTGACATGAATTGAGGAGACGACCGCGTAACGTGCGCGGAACTGTTCGCCGGTTTCAGTTTCAACACCTACGCAGCGCCCATGTTCCAGAATCAGTCTGTTCACTGGCTGATTCGTCAGGATGGTGCCGCCGTGTTTCTCGACGATACGGCGCAACGCCTGAGGCAGGCTCCATGAGCCGCCCTTGGGTATAACCCATCCATTGCGTTGACGTCCACCCACGAAGGAATAAGCGAGTGTGCCAGTGCCAGGGCGCTCGCCTGGTTGCATCGTTCCTTCCGCGAACCAGAGCAACCAGGACTTCACATGCCAGTCCTCGAAAGACGCGTGAATAATATCCCAGGCCGAAAGTGCTTGCCTGCGTAACCAGATTCCACCCATGGGATGCGTCGCCAGTTCCTCGGCAAGCGGTTTACTCCAGCCAGCAGGGGTGTAGCGAATGTTGTTGAAAATAGGCGAGACGCTGCGCCACTCGGTCATCATTTTTCGATAGGTCTCGGCATCTTTGCGCGAGAATTTGGCAATCTCCTCACAGGTGCGGTCGATATCCAGCCACTGAGTTATATATGTCCCATCAGGGAAGACCACATGTGAGGCAGGGTCTGCGTGAATGTACTCCAAACCATACTCGGCAAGCGGTAGTTCCTGCTTGCTCCAGACGGGACTTTGTAGGAAAATCGCGTGCGTCGTGGAGCACGTGTCGTGGAGAAAGCCGGGCAGAGTCAACTCCTCGGTCATCGTGTCACCCCCAATAATCGAGCGAGCCTCAAGCACCAGGCAGGAGTAGCCTGCCATGCCTAAATATGCTGCCGTAATCAGGCTGTTATGGCCTGCTCCAGCAATCACGATGTCGAATTGTTCTGTCATTTCTGCCTCCCTTAACGAAATATGTAGAGTAACCCGATACGAACTACATCCTGTTGTAGTTCTTCACGTTCAGCGGCAGTCGCTTGTCATAAAGGTGAACGTACTGCCCCTCCAGCCATGCCCAACAAATCAGAGGTACATCCCATAACAACTATCAGAGACCCTGCTGAAAGTAAAACATGTTCACTTTAATTGGTACAATCAATGAGCATGCGCCCAAATACCTGGTTCTGTCGAATTGCCTCAAACGCTACCTCAGCCTGTTCCAAGGGAAAAGCTGCACCGATGATGGGCTTGATTTTCCCGTCGCAGACCAGTTCTAACGAGCGAGCGATCTCAGCACGTGTGGCATAGCGCGTTCCTAAAATGCTGAGTTCTTTGTTAACCATATACATCGGTGCTACCGATATCACCGCATTTTTGTCGGAACGCAGATATGGCATAGAACCAGCAATGACAAAGGTGCCCCCACGTCCAAGCGCGGCCAGACCCTTGCTAGTGGTTTCGGGCGAGCCAACAAAATCGATGCAAACATCGAGCTGGCCCTCGGCGACCTGAGAGAGAGATGTCTGCCAATCTGACTCCGAAGCATCAATCAAGGCATCTGGCACTACATCCTGAAGTCGGCGGAGTTTCGCCGCATCTCGTTCGACAGCGATCACAAAGGCACCAAACGCCTTTGCCATCTGGAGCATATGGATACCGACGCCGCCTCCGGCTCCGATTACTGCGACTCGTTGACCTGCGATAATGCGTGCTCGTTCGCGTGCGATGTGGTAGGGAGTGGCTACCGCGTCAGCGATAATGCCCGCTTCGCGTAAGACAACACCCGTGGGAATACGTACGAGGTTGCGAGCTGGCACGACCACATAGTCAGCAAAGGCTCCATCAATCTTCGCCCCAATATTGCCTTTGTTGTTGAGGCACAGTGTTTCGCGTCCAGAGGCGCACATCACACAATTGCCACAAAAGAGATAGAACGAGCCAGTCACAGCGTCTCCTTCTTGCCATCCTTCGACGCCGACCCCAAGTGCCGCAATGGTCCCGGAATATTCATGTCCCAGAATGCGCGGGGTGGACCCGCCGAGATGGCCCAGGCGAATGCTTTCTAACGTCAGACCAGCACCACAGGCCACCACCCGCACCAGGACTTCACCAGGACCCGGCTCCGGCACTGGCCTGGTCTCAAGCCTGAGTGTTCCTCCAAATGCCTCAAGCACCATCGCTCGCATGTGCATAGATGTTCCTCCTTTTTGATTATAAAGGGAAGCTCGGCAACAGAAATGGTTCCAATGACTCTGATTCCATGAGGGTGTCAGCGTGCGCGGTCTGCATCGCCATCCAAATTTTCTCCGGTTTGAGCGGCATGTCGAGTGCTTTGATGCCCAAAGGAGCCAGTGCGTCTAAGGCCGCGTTGACGACCGCCGGAGGCGCACCGATACAGCCTGACTCTCCAGCCCCTTTTGCTCCCAACGGGTTGTAAGGGGAGGGGGATTCGATAAAATCGGTGACGAATGTAGGCAACATACCGGCATTTGGGAGGGCGTAGTCCATCAAGGTGCTGCTCAGCAACTGACCATCTTCATCATAGACAACCTCCTCGTACAGTGCCTGCCCGATGCCTTGCGCAAGCCCACCATGGAGTTGGCCATCGACGAGGCGATGATTGAGAACACGTCCGCAGTCATCCACTGCAACATAGGTCAGGATTCGTAGCTCACCAGTTTCAGGATCGATCTCGACGACCGCGAGATGCGTACCGGAAGAGTAGGTCGCGCCGGAACTGCCGAAGTCGCGCCAGGCTGCCAATCCCTCGATAGACATGTTATTGGCTGGGTTGGGCGGCTCTCGTTCAACCAGGTCTGGCTGTTTCTCGACCATGCGAGCAAGTTCACCGAGGGCAATTGTGCGTGCTGAGAAGCCAAGCACACTGATCTGACCATTCTCCATCACGAGATCATCGGATGCAACTTCCAGCATACGGGAGGCAAGTTGTAACGCTTTAGCCTTAACCGCTTCCGCAGCCAGGAGGACAGCAGAGCCAGCTATCTGAGTGGTCCGACTCGCATACGTGCCGAGACTATAAGCCGGCAAACTGCTATCATTCATACGCACTTCAACCAGTGTGGTAGGAAGATTGAAAATCGTGGCTGCAATCTGAGCGAACGCAGTAAAGTGTCCCTGACCATTATGGGAAACGCCGCTCTGGACCAGAATACTGCCATCTGACCGAATGCGTACGGTTGCGGCTTCGCGTGGAACGTTGTTTGCGGCAACGGTGGCGTTGTCGCCAGATAATTCAATAAAGGAGGCCAAACCAATTCCTAAGAGCCTGGAATTGCCCTGCTCACGATATGAGCGCTGTTTCGCTCGCCATTCCGTGTAACCAGCCAGTTCCAGTGCTCGCTCAAGCGTGGCTTGATAATCGCCACTATCATAGACGGCGCCAGTCACAGTCGTGTACGGGAAAGCCTGTGGTGGGATGAAATTGCGACGCCGGACTTCTGCAGGATCAAGTGCCAGATCGTGAGCAATGCGATCCATTGTACGTTCCAGGATATAGGCAGCTTCTGGCCTTCCTGCTCCCCGATAGGGAGCGGTGGTAGCTTTGTTCGTGAACACTCCAACCACATGACTCTCTATTGCCGGCACCTGGTATGGGCCTGACAGCATTGACGACATGCGCGTGGGCACCATCGCTGTGCCATAGGTTAAAAATGCGCCCAGGTCAGCGAGCGAGCGTACACGAAGACCAAGCAGTTTGCCGTCGTTTTGAACTGCAGCCTCGATATAGTTGATCTGTCCACGTCCCTGAGATTGGGCCTGCAGATTCTCGTTGCGCTGCTCGATCCATTTGACAGGTCGTCCATATGTGACCGACAGGAGGGCAGCAATAATCTCTTCACCTAAGAGGGCATTCTTCGCGCCAAAGGCTCCGCCCACTGCGGCGTTAGAAATATGGATACGCTGCTGGTCAATGCCCAGGAATGAAGCCAGTGTCTCTCGGGCCTTGTAGATGGCCTGAGATGACATCCAGGCAGAAAGTTCTCTGCGCTGCGCATCATAGTCGAAGAAGCAAGCACGTGGTTCCAAGGAACTGGGAGCAAGTCGCTGGTTGACGAGGCGTAGACGTACAATAGAATCGGCCTGCTGAAAAGCTGAGGCAAGATCACCACCGCTCGTTTTATGTATAAACGCCACGTTTGAGTCATACTCTTCATAGAGCCGAGGCGCATTCGCGTCCAGTGCTTTTTCAGGGTCCACGGCTACGGGCAACACCTCGTAATCGATCTCAACCTGTTCGCGAGCATCTTCGGCGATGGAAAGACTCTCGGCCAGGATCACCGCGACTGGATCACCGACATAGCGTGTGTGTTCAACAGCCAGAGGACGACGCTCTGGCTTGCGGAGTCCTGGCACAGGAATGGTAGCCAGAGTGGGCATGCCTTTGACCAGTTCTGCGCCTGTGAAAGCGGCTATCACGCCTGGATATGCTCGGACGGCATCAAGTTCGATAGAAGTAATCCTCGCATGAGCATAGAGGCTACGCACAATCGCCATATGAATTGCGGGAGGGCGTCCTGGTTCTGGTCTAAGATCATCGACATACCGAGCCTGGCCTATGAGTGGCGTGTAATCTTCTCGCCGACGTTCGGAAGCGCTCTGCAGTGGTTCATCCATAGTGACTCTCCATCATCTCAATTCGTTTTCCAGTTGCTTCAGGGAAGAGAACTTTTCCTGGATATGAATGAGTGCTCGTCGTATGTTTACCTCCTCCTCATTGCTGAGTCCTTCTACGAGGAGAGCTTCAAATTCTCGACTAAAGACCATCATTTCCTGAAATACCTGCTGACCAGTAGGCGTGAGCGATACCAACATAAAGCGATTATCACGCGGATCGACACGACGACTTAACAACCCTGAAGCTTCCATTTGTTTCGCAAAACGGGTCACTAATGCTGTCTCCATACCCAGACGCTGCGCTAGTTCGGTTTGATTGATTTCGCCTGTATGCATCAACTCATGCAGGAGCATCACGCGTGATTGACTCATATTCAAGCGTTGCTCGTAAAAACGAAGGAGATCACGATAGAGATGAAGGAGTAGAACGGGGAGTGGAAGTGTTTCGTAATACGAATTTGCTAGATCGTGGCCCTCAGATTCATTTGTTACCCAGTGGTCGAGACGATCCTGAACATCCTGCATTGATTGTGAGTCGGCCGACTGAGGTATCGAGTCTTTTGAAGCATTTGATCGTTGCTTGGCCATCTTAGGCAATCCTTATTTTTCATCCAGTTTCTGTCTAGGATCTAATGGACAAAGTTAATAGTTAACCTGGTTAATTACTTTTAGTGATACTATACTTGCGCGAAAAGGGTTTGTCAAGGGTTCGTATTCATTCGCACACTGTTCAGTCTTGACACGCTATCCAAATGTAAAAAGCGCGCTACGGAGTATTCCTCTGTTATAATCTGTTTGGTATTGCTGATACATACAAGAAAAGCACGTTCCTGTCAATTTTTGAGAAATATTTTCAAGAAGGATTGACAAACGGAACAAAAGTTGGTATGATAAACATACATAAAGTACGATCATCATACCGACTGTGTGGAGACGGAGAAAGCAGTGTATAAACCACTACAGTCAAGCAAGGTTTTTGAACGTATCGCGGAGCAGATAGAGCAGCGTATCTTGAGTAGAGAGCTTCGCAGTGGTGATCGTCTACCAACCGAACGAGAATTAGGCGAACAATTTCAGGCGAGCCGAACAGCAGTACGTGAAGCCCTGAAGACGCTCGCGCAAAAAGGCCTGGTGGACATGCGTCCTGGACGAGGCACAATCGTCATTGATAAAACCTCGGAAGCGATGCAGCATTCACTGGGATTAATGATGAAAGTTGGTCAAGATCACAATCTTGAGCAACTCAACGAAGTACGTCGTATTCTCGAACCAGAAATTGCTGCTCTCGCAGCAGAAAGAGCCACCAACAACGAATATGTTGCTATGCAAGCTGCCATAGACATCATGGAAGTCAATCTGAAGAACGCCGACGCGTTTATTGAAGGCGACAATGATTTTCACCGCGCTTTGGCAAAAGCAACACAAAATGTGCTTATTTTAGCCCTCGTAGACTCTATCTTCGTTTTGTTGAGTGAACAACGTAAACTGATCTTTTCTGTTGATGGTGGCCCAGAACGTGGGCAACTCCATCATAAGCAGATACTGAATGCCATTATTCACCGCGATCCGAAAGCCGCCCGTACAACGATGTTTGCTCATTTGCAACAAGTTCGTGAGGATACGGGAGCAGCAATGTAGAACCTAAAGGTGTTGCCTCTTTTCATTGTATACACTGTCGTATGCAGCAACAAGCACGAGGGGGTTATCATGGCTAAGCTTGGGTATATTGGCTTGGGAGCGATGGGCGGTCGCGTTGCGAAGCGGCTTCTTGACGCAGGACATACTGTCGTAGGATATAATCGTACGAAATCCAAAGCTCAGTGGTTGCTTGATGCTGGCATGCTCTGGGGTGAATCTCCACGGGTTGTGGCGGAGACTGCCGATGTGGTGTTCACAATGGTTACAAACACAGCAGCTTTGCACGAGGTATGTAATGGTCCAGAGGGGATACTGGCAGGTTTAAACGAAAACAGCGTCTATATTGATATGAGTACGATCAGTCCTGCCGCCTCGCGCCATCTTGCTTCCCAGGTAGCCGCAAAGGGCGCACACATGCTTGACTCGCCCGTATCAGGTAGTGTTATCACACTTGAACAGGGTAAACTCTCCTTAATGGTGGGCGGTGACCTGTCCATTTTTGAGCAGGTCAAACCTATTTTGCAGTCTATCGGGCCCACGGTGAATTATGTTGGCAAAAACGGCCAGGCTGTTTTGATGAAAGTTGCGATCAACCTCAATTTGCAAGTACAATTCATGGGTTTTTGTGAAGGGTTGCTTTTGGCTGTTAAAGGAGGCGTGCCCGTTGAGACTGCGCTCGAAGTCATGCTTAACAGCGTTATCGCCTCGCCTTCTCTAAAGTATCGTACTCCATTCATTCTTGCTATGCCAGAAGAAGCCTGGTTCAATGTGAACATGATGCAGAAGGACATGCTTCTTGCTGAAGAACTGGGCAGGGAACTTGATGTCGCACTTCCAACCGTTGCTATAAGTAATCAAATGCTCACAGCAGCCCGCGCTATGGGGTTGGCAAAGCAAGATTTTGCTATTGTATACAAGGTTCTCGCTCATATGGCTGATGTAGACTTGTAACCCCTAGGAGACGTACATGGTTCAATCTGAAGCATCCAAATCTGCCAATGGAGAGGCGTCCATCAGCGAGACTGAGCACGTCCGTTGGCTCCATATGTACGAGCAGATGCTCAAGATTCGCGTTTTTGAAGAACATGTCAATATCTTGTATACCACTGCGAAAATGCCCGGTCTTGCTCACCTCTACATAGGTGAGGAGGCTATCGCGGTGGGAGTGTGTGAAGCTTTACGCCGCGATGACTACATCACGAGTACGCATCGAGGACACGGACACTGCCTTGCGAAGGGGGCTTCGGTTGACCTCATGTATGCCGAGTTATTGGGCAAAGAAGCAGGCTACTGCAAAGGCAAGGGCGGGTCAATGCACATCGCAGACCAGAGTACAGGCAATCTGGGCGCGAACGCTATCGTTGCCGGTAGCACAGGTATCGCTACTGGTGCTGCGTTTTCGAGCAAGATGCGTGGTACCGATCAGGTAACGGTCTGTTTCTTTGGCGATGGTGCGCTTGGTCAGGGTTTGCTCTACGAAGTTATGAACATGGCTTCGCTGTGGAAGTTGCCAGTAATCTACGTCTGCGAGAATAATCTCTACAACGAATACACGCACTATTCTGAGACGACAGCAGGGGATATGAGCGGCAGGGCGAAAGCATTCGGCATCCTCACTGAAGAGGTAGATGGTCAGGATGTTCGTGTCGTCTATGCGACAGCACAGCGCCTTGTTGAACGTGCGCGGCAAGGTGAAGGGCCAGCATTCTTATTGTGTAACACCTACCGCTATCATGGTCATCATGTTGGCGATATTCAGCGCTCGTATTACCGCTCGAAAGAAGAGGAAGAGCAGTGGAAAACAGAGCGAGACCCGCTCAAACTGCTTGTCGCGTGGATGACCGAGCAGCAGATGCTTGACGCGGCAACGCTTGAACAGATAGAGCAGCGGGTACGCACTGAAATTGAGGTTGGGGTCGAGTTTGGATTGAATGCACCCTATCCAGAGCGAAATGAGGTCGATCAAGATGTCTACGCCTAGTACAGCTATCAGCCAGAACACGAGTAAAAGAGTACGAGAGATCACGCTCGGTCAAGCTATTCGCGAAGCCCTGGCCGAAGAAATGCGTCGAGACCAGTATGTATTTATCATGGGTGAAGATGTCGCCGAAGCAGGCACGCCCTTTAAGGTGCTTTCAGGGCTGGTCGAAGAATTTGGGACCGCCCGAGTGATTGACTCACCTATCTCTGAAGCAGGCATTACAGGTATCGGAGTAGGTGCAGCGATGACGGGTCTGCGCCCGGTCATCGACATCATGTTTGGTGATTTTCTCGGTATTGCCATGGATCAGCTCTTCAATCAGGCTGCCAAGATTCACTATATGTCTGGTGGCAAACTCAAGGTTCCGATGGTCTTACGCACAACACTAGGCGCGACACGGCGCACTGCTGCTCAGCATAGCCAGAGCTTGCATGCATGGGTGAGTCATATTCCAGGCTTAAAGGTCGTGCTTCCCTCGACACCCTATGATGCGAAGGGTCTACTGAAAACCGCTATTCGTGACAATAATCCAGTGGTTTTTTTTGAAGATAAGATGATGTATCAACTCAAGGGACCGGTACCAGAAGAGGATTACACTCTTCCTTTTGGTGTCGCCGACATCAAGCGTGCAGGAACCGATATTACCCTTGTCGCGACAAGCAGCATGGTACAGGTAGCGCTGGCAGCAGCCGAGCTACTGGGAAAAATTGGGATCAGTGCGGAGATTGTTGATCCTCGTACTACCGTGCCTCTGGATGCGACTACTTTGATTGAATCCGTGAAGAAAACGAGCCGCGCCATTATTGTGGATGAGGGCTATGAGCAGTATGGTGTCACGGCTGAACTTGCTTCAGTAATTGCTGAAGGGGCATTCTACTACCTGGATGCCCCCGTGAAGCGGATGGGAGCGATGAATGTTCCTATCCCATTCTCTCCCGTCCTGGAAGATATGACCGTTCCCACTGCGACCTCGGTGGTAGAGGTCGCAAAAACACTCTGTGGACGAGCGTGAAAAAGAAGTAATGCTTTCTATGCACTCTCACGCTGCTCTCGCAGCAGGCCTTCGGCTCAAGAGAGTGAAAGGGGTTATCATGGCGATCAAAACCTATGGGCTTATGGGAGTGGATTGGGAAGAACGAACCAACTTTGAACGTCTTCGCACTGAGCGTTTGGACCGTATCAAGCGCTTACTGAAAGAATCAAGTATGGGGGCGTTGCTGTGCTTCGACATGAACAATATCCGCTATATCACTGCAACGCATATTGGAACGTGGGCCATGGACAAGCTCACGCGCTTTAGCTTGCTGGCACAGGATGCCGAGCCTATTTTGTGGGATTTTGGTTCGGCGGCGCGGCACCATCAAATCTATTGTCCCTGGCTGGGCGAACGTTCTCGCGCTGGCATTTCTACGCAACGTGGAGCGATGTCACCCGAATCAGGGCGAGCCGAAGATGTCGCACGGAAGATTCGTATCGAACTGGAAGAGCGCGGCTTGCTCAATGAGCCAGTGGGCGTAGACATCGTTGAACTTCCAGTCCTCTTCGCGCTACAGGCTGAAGGCATTAAGGTCGTGGATGGTCAACAGTTAATGCAGATGGCTCGCTTGATTAAGACGCAAGATGAGATCATCTTACTCAACACGGCCTGTATGATGGTGGATGCAGCTTACGACGAACTGTATCGAGCCATGAAGCCCGGCTTTCGCGAGAATGAGTGTGTTGGCCTGGTCAGTAAAGTGCTGTACGACATGGGTTCTGAGCAGGTGGAAGGCGTCAATGCGATCTCTGGTGAGCGTTGCAGTCCTCACCCACACGTCTATACCGACCGTGCGCTGCGACCGGGAGACCCGGCATATTTTGACATTCTCCATAGCTATAATGGGTATCGCACCTGCTATTATCGCACCTTCGCGATTGGCAGTGCTTCCCCGGCCATCGTCGACGCATACAAACGGTGCCGAGACATTTTAGATCGTGCCATCGCCGCGATCAAGCCAGGAGTGACAACCGCCGATGTGGTCAAGTTATGGCCCAAGGCAGAGGACTTTGGTTTCCCGAACGAAGAGGCAGCATTCGCACTCCAATACGGACACGGTGTTGGACTCTCTATCTGGGAAAAGCCTATCTTCAGCCGACTCGTCTCACTCGATCACCCAGAAGTCATTGAAGAAGGCATGGTCTTCGCGCTTGAAACCTTCTGGCCCTCATCGGATGGCTGGTCGGCGGCACGCATCGAAGAGCAACTGGTTGTCACCAAGACTGGCTCTGAGGTGATCACGCGTTTCCCTGCTGAGAAATTGTTGATCGCTGGAGTACGCTACTATACGACGACGGGTCCATTGCCCACAATTCGTGAGTCTCAATCGAATCTCAATTCATTATTAGACGGCAACCATTCGGCTACCACGCTCACAGGCTCAAATGCCACTCCCCCTATCGTGTAGGCGTAAGGCCTTAGGGACACGGGCGGATGCACCACTTAGCCGTGGAAGAACGATGCCACCATTGTTCTTCCATGAGAGGAGACCGACAATGGCGACTGATGTTATTTTGCCTGTGCTGGGTATAGCACAGGATACAGGGAAAGTCGTGCAGTGGCTGAAGGCTGAAGGGGAACAGGTAACGAAAGGGGAACCTATCGTCGAGGTCGAGACCGACAAAGCGACCGTCGAGCTTGAGGCTCCTGCTGATGGTGTGCTCACTGGCTTAGCTGCAACAGCAGGTGACGACGTTCCAGTTGGGCAGGTGATTGCCACAATTCTTGCTCCAAACGAGGTCACTCACGCAAAAGAGATGCCATTAGCGCAACCATCCGTGGTCCCAGTCCATGACGCTCAAGATGTGTCGCCCCCTCTGGAGAATCAGAGGGCGAACGTCTCTCTGATGCCTCCCAGTCGGCTCGCCTCGCGCATAGCCGACGAGTATAAGGTCGATTTGAATCTGGTTGCACCAGCGGGCAAGCGTATTCAGAAGGCGGACGTGCTGGCGTATCTTCAAAACCAGCAGCATACAGAACAAATAGACTCTGCAACGAATAGAACACGTGTGGTAACCGCCTCGCCGAAGGCGCGTCGGCTCGCCAGGGAGCAAGGCAAAGATATTGCGATGATGAAAGGAACTGGTCCTGATGGTGCAGTACTCACTGCTGACGTACTGGCGACGCTTATTCCTGTATCTCCTCTACAGGCTGTAGAAGACGAGCTGGTAGTGGCTGTGCCACCGGTAGAAAAGGTTCCTGCGAGTTCCAATGGGTCAAGCGGGTTATCTCTGAGTACGACATGGCGTCTTATGGCGGAGCGTACAACGCAGAGTTGGACAAGTGTGCCACACT
Organism: Ktedonobacteraceae bacterium; assembly: GCA_013695595.1. Classification (GTDB taxonomy): domain Bacteria; phylum Chloroflexota; class Ktedonobacteria; order Ktedonobacterales; family Ktedonobacteraceae; genus JACDAE01. The sequence goes on from JACDAE010000043.1 coordinate 17,280, forward strand.
TTTTCCTGGTCCGTGAAGTCAGAGTGAACCGACTGGTTGCGTGGCGCGAGCAAATCCTGGAACGCTCCTCTGAGAAAGTCACCTATACCGATTTGCTGATAAAAATCGTAGCAGCAGCACTACGCACCCATCCACGTCTGAATGCGACATGGAGTAGTGGCACCATTGTCTTGCAAGAAGATGTGAATGTTGGACTGGCTGCTGCTGTTGAGGAGGGCTTAGTGGTTCCAGTAATCCACCGAGCTGATGAACTCAGTCTGAAAGGAATCGCGAAGCAGCGCAAAGATCTGGTAAGTCGCGCTCAGGCAGGAAAGCTACGTCCTCAGGACCTCCAGGGCGGCACTTTCACGATCAGCAATCTGGGAATGTACGGAGTTGATGCTTTTAATGCTATTATCAATGCCCCCCAGGCCGCTATTCTGGCCGTGGGGCGTATAGCGGAGCGCGTCATTCCTGTACATGGTCAACCAGCAGTAGAATCCGTGATGCTGCTGACACTCTCTTGCGATCATCGAGTTGTAGACGGAGCGCGAGGCGCACAGTTTTTGGATAGCGTAGCGAAACTCGTAGAGGAGCCACTGGGACTTTTAGAGTAAGTCAGTCCATGAAGAGTCAAACGAGTTCGGCGCGATTGAAACAGAGAATAGGAGGATGCGTAACAAGTTCACGCCTTTTCTGGCATTTCGTGAAGAATGCTACCCACATCCGCTTTCACGACAGAGACGTGTGAAGAAGCCAGGAGTAACCATCTTCGTTACTCCAGTCAAGGGGGTAACCACGACGTTACTTCTAAGTAAATGGAGAACAACCATGAGAGAACGCCCTTCCTTATGGAAAAATCAAGTCTTGAACAGTATGGGTGTGTTGTTCGTACTGCTTTTCGTGCTGAGTGCTTGTGGTGGAAGCAGTACCCCTACTCCGGGCGGTACCGGTCAAACGAAAGCACCTATCAAGATCGGTATTTCACTTTCGCTTTCCGGTGACTTTTCGGCCGATGGCCTCGCCTTCCAGCAAGGATATAAGTTGTGGGCCGCTACTGTCAATAAAAATGGTGGTATACTTGGTCGCCAGGTCCAACTCGATATCCTCTCCGACGCCAGCAGTACATCTCAGGTCGTTACCAACTATCAGAAGCTGATAACGGTTGATCATTGTGACCTGGTATTTGGACCATTCTCCACCTTGCTCACAAAACCGGCATCGGTCGTGGCCAATCGCTACGGGTATGCGTTCATCGAAGGCGCCGGAGGTGGACCTTCCGTCTTTACGCAAGGCTTACACAATCTCTTCGATGTCTCCGCACCCGTTGCAAATCTCCTCGTCAGCTTTACACAGTATATTCAGTCCTTGCCAGCAGCACAGCGGCCTACGACGGCAGCCTATGCTACCCAGGATGACCCATTTACGCAGCCACAGGTAGATACTGCGAGAAAATACTTAGAACAGGCTGGTGTGAAAACGGTCTCTTACCAGGTGTATCCGGCAGAAACTACTGACTATAACCCCATTGCTCAAAAGATGGTTGCTTCGGGTGCGCAAGTAGTTGTAACGGGTACATTGCTCCCTGATATCGTTGCATACATCCAGGCTTTCAAGCAACAGCGCTACAATCCAGAGGCCATCATTGCCACAGCAGGACCAGACCAGGGCGCGCAGTTCACCAAAGCTATTGGTGGTGTTGCTAATGCTGAGGGGGTCTTCGTTCCAAACGGTGGATGGTACCCAGGTATCAACACCTTTCAGAATGCTCAGATGGTGAAGGACTACCTGGCGCAATATGGTGGTACTGCCGATGCAATCAGCTCCGATATAGCAGAGGCATTCGCTGTCGGTCAAGTCTTACAACAGGCAGCGACCAAAGCGAACAGCATTGATAACAAAACATTAATCACTACGTTACATTCAGGTGCCACGTTCCAAACTGTTCAGGGACCTGTGAAATTCGATGGTACAGGGCAAAATGTCCTTGCGACCGGATATCTCTTCCAGTGGCAGAAAGGCTCATTGGTGTCGGTCTATCCAGCATCGCAAGCGTCGAATCCTCCTGAGTATCCGAAGCCGCACTGGTCCTAGCGCTGAGTGTAATAAGGGTAGCACGAATATCTACCATGTGCTTGCTGCCAGTCATATGGCAGCAAGCACCCCCACCATCTATAGAACAGAACTTATGGTGCAGGGCATCTCGAAGGTAGGTAGAATGGATTTGTCGTCACCAAATTTCTATGTCAGAGGGAAAAGAGGACGCATCATGAACCTTATTTTAGAGGCCATTGTCACCGGTTTACTTACTGGAGGTGTCTACGCATTGATGGCCTCTGGGCTGACACTCGTATTCGGAGTGATGAATATTATTAATGTTGGTCAAGGAGCTTTGGTCATCCTGGGTGCTTATTTGAGCTATTTCCTGCAACAAAACTTGCATATTGATCTGTTCCTGGGTCTGTTTATCACTTTGCCTATTATGTTTGTCCTGGGTCTGCTGATCGAGTGGTTCTTTATTCGCCCTATTAAGCGTGATCGTACCATGCTTTCCATTCTTGTAACATATGGAGTAGCGCTGGTCATTGAAGGCTTTCTGAACCTCGCTTTCTCTGCGAATAATGTCAAATTGCAGGCCTGGTACATCACCGCCTCGATTCAGGTTGGAGGCTTCTATCTCCCCTATATCTATGTGTTTGGTTTCCTCCTAGCTTTGGGCTTGCTAGGAGCACTTTACCTGTTGCTCTATCGCACCAAATTTGGCTACAGCGTTCGGGCCTCGATGGAGAACCGCACAGCCGCAGAACTCATTGGCGTCAATGTTGAACGCGTTTCAGCGATTACGTTTGGGATTGGGATCGCTCTGGCGGCAGCCGGGGGGATGGCATTTGGGGCAACCAACGCATTCAATGCCGGTAGTTCCTACGACCTGATCTCGCGTCTCCTTGCGATCATCATCTTTGGAGGAATGGGTAGTTTATCAGGTGCTTTGATAGCTTCCCTAAGTATGTTAGTGATTGAAGATGTCACTTCGGTACTCTGGTCGCCCGTCTGGGCGAGTACCGTCTTTTTCATCCTGCTGGTAATTATCCTGTTGATCCGACCACAGGGATTGCTTGGACAGGTAGAGGGAAGAAAGCAATGAAGAATCTCAAAAGGCTTGGGCTTGGGCTCGTGCTCGTGCTCGCTATCATTTTTCCATTGATATTCCCAAACCCGACTGTTACTACCATCGCGATCTTTACGCTGATCTTTGCCGCAGCGACAACAGGCTGGAATATCTTCTCAGGCTTTACGGGCTACGTCTCACTTGGTCATGCTGCCTACTTTGGGTTGGGCGGCTACGCAATGGCTATTATGTGCCAGGATTGGAAGGTGCCTGGTGGGTATGGTGCATTTTTACTTGTTCCTCTCGCAGGCCTGGTTGCGGCGATCTTCGCTATCCCCCTGGGCTTGATTGCCCTACGTGTACGACGCCATACCTTCGTTGTAATCACCATCGCCATGTTCTTTATCCTACAACTACTGAGCTACAACCTGAGGGATATTACCAATGGTTCCGCTGGTCTCAACCTGCCAGTCCCAATTGAGTGGGGTGGGGACTTCTTCGGCTTCCCATTCTACTATGTCGCCTTAGCCTTGCTGATCGTCTCTGTCGCGATAGCGTGGTGGGTACGAAATTCCAAATATGGCCTGGGTTTGCTAGCGATACGTGATGACGAGGATCGGGCATTAGGCCTTGGTGTGAAGACGGGACCTTCCAAACTCGTAGCTTTTGTCATTTCCGCTTTGATCGTGGGTATGGTCGGAGCTATCTGGGCCTACTTCGTCGAGTCGATTTACCCCGCCTCTGGCTTCGACGCAACCTTCGATGTTGCAGTCGTTTTGATGGCCTATCTGGGTGGCCTGGGGACACTTAGTGGTCCCATTCTAGGTGCCTTCATTCTTGAACCAGCTCAACAGTATTTCACCTTAGAGTATGGTGCGAACGGCTATTACCTCGTGATCTATGGAACCCTCTTCCTGGTAATCATGCTGCTGCTACCACGAGGCATTATTCCCACATTGAACGAACGTTGGGTCAAATTCCAGTACGCGCGTCTCCGCCAGCAGCCAGAGAATGCTTCACCTGTTGCCGCTCTTTCCACTTCTAGCGTGTCTGTTGAGCCTGGCGGGTCTGGCAGCCCTGGCAGTAGCGAAAGAAAGGGTGGTATCAATCTATGAGCTTGCTGGAAGCGCAGGAGATTTCTAAATCCTTTGGGGGCATTCGTGCGTTGGATACCTGTTCGGTAAGTGTGGAACCAGGCTCTATTACTGGCCTGATCGGTCCCAATGGATCGGGGAAAACCACCATGTTTAATATTATGACTGGCTATGAACAGGTCGATAGCGGACAGGTGCGCTTTCGAGAAAAGCAGATTACCAACATCGCACCAGACAAAGTTTTTCGCCTGGGTATTGGACGTACCTTTCAGATGACACGCATTTTTCCACGCCTCACGGTCCTGGAAAATATGCATGTGGCTGCTCAACGCAATGACTTCAGAGGTCTGATCAGCCGTTGGAGTTCAACACATGAGCAGAAACGCGCAATAGAACTGTTGGACTTTGTGGGGTTGTCTTCGCTTAAAGGCCTGCTCGCAGGGAATTTGTCCTTTGGACAGAAGAAATTGTTGGAGTTCGCCTTTGTGTTGATCGCCGAGCCGCAGGTCATTTTGCTGGATGAACCAGCAGGTGGCGTCAATCCAACCATGGTGAACTATCTGGCGGATCGCATTCGTACCTTGAATCAGCGTGGTGTGACCTTTCTGGTGGTTGAGCATAATATGGAGTTTGTGATGAATCTTTGTCATAAAGTAGTTGTCATGCATCGTGGAACCAGGATTGCTGAGGGGGCACCGGCGGAAGTA
>JACDAE010000049.1 GCA_013695595.1 Ktedonobacteraceae bacterium
GTTTTCGGGCGTGATGATGTTGCGTCATCTTGGCGAGCGAGATGCGGCCCAGCGGTTGGAGAAAGCGTTGACGAAAATCATTGCCGAAGGGAAAAACGTTACCTATGATTTGAAGCCGCGCGCTGACGATCCAACCGCTGTTGGTACCTCCCAGGTTGCGGATGCCGTTATCGAGAAATTACAGCATCCGTAGGGGCGCATGGTGAGGACTAGCCGATGCGAGGTACTCCGATATTGCCGCCTTTGCGCCACTTATGGCGAGCCTGGATGTAGCGTACTGTACCGGAGCGTGAGCGCATCATGATGGATGAAGTGCGTGCACCCCAGCCGAAATACTGGACGCCATCGATCAGTTCGCCGCTGGTGATGCCGGTTGCCGCAAAGGAGACATCATTGCCTTTTACCAGATCATCGGTGCGGAAGACCTGGTCAAGGTCGATCCCGTCGCCTTTGAGCTTTTCGCGTTCTTGCTCGTTGCGCGGCCAGACTTTGCATTGAATTTCGCCGCCGATACACTTGATTGCTGCCGCAGCCAGAACCGCTTCTGGTGCGCCGCCGATGCCGATCATAACATCAATACCACTATAATCTTCCATGGCGGCTTGAATGGCTGCCGCTACATCGCCATCGGTAATCAGGCGAATGCGTGCCCCCACTGCGCGAACCTGTTTGATGAGTTCTTGGTGGCGTGGACGATCAAGCGTCACGACGGTTAGATCATCGATGTGAGCTTCGCGTACACGTGCGATGCGATCCAGATTGACGGCGATCGGTGCGTTAATATCGATCACATGCTTCATCGAGGGACCAACGGCAATCTTTTCCATATAATAGACACCAGGAGGGGCGGAATACATCGTGCCGCGCTCGGCTGTGGCGACGACCGCCATCGCGCCGGGAAGGCCCAGTGCCAGCAAGCGTGTACCGTCGACGGGATCAACGGCGACATCAACTTCGGGAGGATTGCCATTGCCTACACGCTCACCGATGTAGAGCATAGGTGCCTCATCCTTCTCGCCTTCTCCGATGACCACAATACCATCCATGTCGACGCCATCAAGGGCCGGGCGCATCGCGTCAACGGCGGCCTGGTCGACCATCTCTTTATTGCCTTTACCCATCCAGCGTCCGGCACTCAGGGTTGCAGCCTCGGTGACACGCACCAGTTCCATCGCCAGGTTACGTTCTTTGGTGCGAGAGTGCTCAAAACCATCTTCCTGTTGCATGTATCCTCCTTAAAGTAGGGGTCTATTACATGTGCGCATAATGCGGCTGCGTGCGGCAGTGTTCTGCTAACATGATTGCACGCAGCCGCTCTACAGCGTCCTCTAACTGCCCTTGTCGATTTTCAACAACATAGTCGTAGTGACGCTGCTGTGCCAGTTCGTTCTGAGCATCGAGCAGACGGCGTTGACGTTCCTGCTCTGTCTCGGTCTGACGAGCGGTAAGACGCTCAACCAGTTCTTCCACGGAGCCGGGTATGAGAAAAATAAAAATAGCGCCAGAGAGTTTTTGACGGACGGTTGCCGCGCCTTGCACATCTATCTTGAGCATGACATCATGGCCTGCCTGCAAATGATCTCTGATCTGCTGGCGTGGTTGCCCATACCAATGATCATGTACACGTGCATGTTCAAGCAATTCATCATGAGCGACCAGCTCATCAAACTGTTCCTGATTGACAAAATAATAAGGGTGCCCATCTGTTTCACCAGGGCGGGGGGCGCGTGTCGTGACGGACGCGACGACGTGAAAGTCCATACCTTGCTCTTTGAGGGCCGCAATTACAGTATCCTTGCCGGTTCCTGATGGTGCTGAAAGCACGAAGAGAAGACCCTGTTTGGGGGATTGCTGCAATGTGTTATCCTTTTGGGGTAAAGTTGGCTGTGTCTCCAGTTGCATGTTCTTCTTCCTGGTGTTACATAACCGAAAAGCGGCACGCGGGGCGTGATACACCTGGCCCCTACAATGGGTACGATGAATCGAACCCGGACGTTATGGGTCTGTGTGAATATTTGCTCATAATTGTATTGTACAACATCGTTTCGATGCGACGGAAATCGCAGGAAGAAGTTCAGAGAAGGTGCGACTAGAGAGAGGAAATAGATAGGAAAAGTATATGCATGTTGACGCTATGACGCTGGCGGCGGTTGCCGATGAATGGGGGGTATTGCTGACTGGAGCACGTGTGGATACAATCATCCAGCCAACTGAGTATGCATTGGCCCTCCAATGTTATGTACCCGCCCGTGAGGGGCAGGGGGGACAGAATCGCTGGCTCTATCTCTCCGCTCATCCTCAGATGGCACGTGCCCATCTGACGGCGCTCAAGCCTCCCAAGATCGCCAGCGAGCCGCCTCCGTTTGTGATGCTCCTGCGTAAACATCTGGAGGGTGCCCGTATCGAAGCTATCAAACAGCCACGTTGGGAGCGTGTCCTTGAGATTATAATTGGGTATCGCAATGGACCGGAGGGAAGCGAATATATACACTTCCGCCTGATTATCGAGGTCATGGGACGGCTCAGCAATATCATCCTGTGTGACGAGGCTGGGATGATCTTGGGGAGTCTTAAGCGTATCGGCGCGGACATTAATCGCTATCGCGTCATTGCAGCGGGTATTCCCTATGTGCCACCACCCCTGCAACAGCGCACGCTTGCAGGTCAGAACCTGCCACGGCTTGAGCCCACCACTGTCACCGCTGCTCAGTTGTCCATTGCCTATGCGGCAGAGCGTACTGGTGGCGAAAAGCCTCCCGAAGTGAAGAAGGGGAAGCGAGGCACAGAGCTGGCAATGCTCTGGCAATTGCTCACCCGGCACCTGATGGGATTTAGCCCGTTGCTGGCACGTGAAGTGGTGTATCGTACGACGGAAGCGAGCGAGACGCCATTCGAAAACGTCGACGCTGCCATATGGGAAGAATTAGCCTGGAACGTGCGCGACCTCACCGCCGCATTTGACACGCACCGCTGGCAGCCACAGCTTGTGGAGCGCATAGACGCCGAAAAAGGCAAAGGCGCGAACGCCGTTCCTATTGCATTCGCGCCGTATGTCCTTGAACAATATGCAGATATGCCCGATATCCATATACGACATTCTCCCTCCCTCAATGTCTTGCTTGATGATTACTATGCACGTACCGAGTGGCGTGATGCGATGGAAGGCGTACGCTCTCCCCTGCGCAAGCTGTTGCAGACGCAGCGAGATCGCTGTAAGCGTAAAGCAGACGTTTTGCAAAAAGAGCTGGCGGCAGCGGAAGAGGCGGCACGCTATCGCTTACAGGGAGAATTGTTGTTGGCGCATCAACATGAGATTCAGCAGGGTCAGAGCAGCGCGGTGGTGCAGAATTTCTTTGACGGTGATGAGAACGCGATGGTCACCGTGCCGCTTGATCCACGTTTCGATGCGGTCGGGAACGCCAATCGCATGTTCAATAAATATCACAAACTGCGGCGAGGACTTGAACTGGTGCCGGCCCAGATTGAGCAGAATGCGGTCGAACTGGCAACTATCGAGCAGCTATTGGCGGATCTTGTTCTGGCCGAGACGCCACCTGAGGTCGTGCTGGTCAAAGCAGAGGTGCAATCGGCAGGCTATATACGCGGGAAGGTAGAAGATAAGAAGGCACTCAAGGCCGCGAAGAAGGCGAAGGGCAAGGGAGGCAAGCAGGGCAAAGGTAAGCCTGTCCCGCCTGGAGGAGGCGTTCCATTGCATGTACAGAGCGATGATGGCTTTACGATTCTCATTGGCAAGAATAGTCGCCAGAATGAGGAGGTTACCTTTCATCAGGCAACCACAAATGATATCTGGCTGCATGCACGAGGAGTTCCAGGTTCTCACGTTATCATCAAAGCGGCAGGACGCGAGGTCCCGCAGCGCACCGTTGAGCAGGCGGCACGCCTGGCTGCTTACTATAGTCAGGCGCGTGGCAGTACAAGCGTAGCCGTTGACCATACACAGCAACGT
>JACDAE010000157.1 GCA_013695595.1 Ktedonobacteraceae bacterium
GTGTGCCAACACCATTGATCACCCTCTCGCGTACCTGGGTCAGCGAAAACTATGGTCGGCACGCGGAACACTTACTTAAAGCGGAGGAGTGGCTGCGGCGTATCAACCCGCAGGCAAGCGAGGCAATGCTGCTGGCGACTCTAACACACGATATGGAACGCGCATTTCCAGGGCCAGATAGCCCAAAACAAGATCCATCTCTTGGTCCCGATGATCCGATCTATAACCATGCACATTCCCAACGGTCGGCACGCATCGTGAGCGCATTTCTACGTGAACAACATGTTTCCGAAACGCTGATTATAGAAATAAGTCGCCTCGTTGCAGTTCATGAGATGGGAGGATGGCCGGAGGCAGATTGGGTGCAGGCTGCTGATAGCTTGAGCTTCCTGGAGGTAAATATCGACTTCTTCCTGAGTCTTATTAATGCCCCCCAAAATGGGTGGACTCACGCACAGGTGCGAGCCAAGTTCGACTGGATGTATCAACGTATCAAGATGGCGGAGGCGCGTGAGCTGGCAATCCCACTTTATGAGCAGGCGCTACGTAAATTGAGGGATAAAGAGGGAGCGCAAGGTGAGTGAGAGTAGCCAGAAGACGCCCTATGACGCCATACTGATCCCAGGGGGGGGGGTGAGAGATAAAGGGGAGCTGCCGCCCTGGGTCAAAAGCAGGCTGGATCACGCCATCAAAATACGGAGCACTGAATACATAATTTTGTTGAGTGCTGGCACTGTTTATAAGGCACCACCATTGGATGAGAACGCGTTTCCCATCTTCGAATCTATCGCCGCCGCAAAATATCTGGTCAACTATGGCATCAATCCTGCGACAATCCTTTGTGAGACGAGTTCCTATGACACCATAGGCAATGCATACTTCTCAAGGGTAATTCATGTGGAACCTCGAGGCTTCAGAAAGCTGCACATTATAACTTCAGCATTCCATATGCCACGTACGCAAGCTGTTTTTGAATGGCTCTATGGCCTTGATGACCAGGACTATCAATTGACGTTTGATCCTGTCTCTGATGTCGGGATTGCCGCAGATGATTTACAAGCAAGAATTAACAAAGAAGCAGCAGGCTTGAAACAGTTCCTAAAAAATAGCGCCTCTATTCATACTTTACAAGCCTGTCACCAATGGTTGTTTACAGAACATGCTGCTTACGCATGTTCTGTAGGAAAAAAACAGCCTATCGGCAAGTCACTTAATACCTATTAGTGAGGTACCCTCTTGACTTTATGGCTTAGGGAGTGCTAATATCTGAGTGTGGGACTAGGAATTAAAAGGACTAAGAAAGAAATTACTTCTCAATTTAATAGAGGGTGTTGTGTATTATGATAGCTGGATTAGTTGCATCGTTCGTACTGTTCTTGCGCGAAGGGCTTGAAGCAAGCTTGATAGTCAGCATCTTATTTGCTGCATTGCGCCAGCTGGGGGAACTTAAAAAAATGCGGGCCGTATGGATTGGCATTGGCCTTGCTGTACTGGCGTCCCTTGGTGGTGGTGCGGTCATTTATATCACTATTCGCGAATATGACGGCTCAACATTTCAAACTATCTTCGAGACAATAACCTATCTTGTCGCAGTCGTCTTGCTTACATCCATGACGTTCTGGCTTCAGAGTCACACCAGAAGCTTGAAAAAAGATCTGACCTCGCAGGCTGCGATGGCGGGTTCTGCTTTTGGGCTTGGTTTGCTAGCCTTCTTTACGGTAGGACGCGAAGGATTGGAGACTGCAGTCTTCTCATTGGCACTGGCTTTTCAGACAAGCGGCCTATGGCTGTCATTGGGAGCTATTTTGGGGCTGGCGACCTCCATGGTATTGTGCTGGCTGATCTACCGCCTGGGCTATCGCCTCGATTTTCGTATCTTCTTTCGCGTTATGGGTATCCTGCTCCTGGTCTTCGCCGCAGGTTTGCTGGCAAATGCAATCCAAAACATGCAGGAACTGGGCTGGATCTCTTTCGGCACGATGCAACTCTGGAATACCGCAAGATTTTTGAGCCAGGATAGCACTCTCGGTGATATCCTCCATGCATTTATTGGTTATGCTGAAGCTCCAAGTATCCTTCAGGTTACCCTCTATATCGTGTATCTCATCACTGTTGGAGCTATCTTTGCTAAAATGACGCGTAAGCCCCCTGTTCGCACTAGAACTACTATCACCGCCGATCATATGTCGAAAGCTTAATTTCGAGCGGCCCCATTCGTTACAGGGGCCGCATTTTTTGCCTTTTCTCGCATCCATATGTGATCTTCGTATACCTCTATAAACATCATTCTCTCACCTCAAATAAAGCAGCTTCCCCTTCCTTACTAATCCGCAAAAACGAGCACGCTGGGACGTGTTAGGGATAAGGCTGAGTAAGGAAACGAAATACGCATAACGGTGAGAGAAGGATGTTTCAATGGATGAAAATGCTCTGATAGGGACAGTGTTGGGTGATAACTACACACTGCAGAAAGTAATTGGCCAGGGTGAGATGGGAGTTGTGTTTCTTGCTCACCAGATCAGGCCCGACCGTCAGGTTGCTATGAAGGTACTTCTACCATTGTTTCCTCTATTATCTGAACAATATACGGCCTTTCTAAAGCGTTTTCAAACAGAGATTGATGCCATCGCATCTTTGAAACATCCGCATATTGTCCAGATATATGAACATGGGGAGTACCAGGATCTGATCTATCTGGTGATGCCCTATATAGATGGTGGAACATTGCGCGACGAAATGCAGCGCGAGGGCCCATTTCCCTTGCCAAAAGCACTATCTTATCTGGAGCAAATGGCCGCCGCCCTCGATTTTGCACACGCGCATGGAGTGATCCACGGAAACGTTCAGCCCGCTAATATTTTAGTGCGGAATGATGGACAACTGGTATTGACTGACTTTGGATTGGTGAAAATACTTTACGAAATGAATATCTCGGATTCATTTCACATCAGGGCCAGGATGCCGATCGAGACGTTTGATTACATGGCACCGGAACAGGTCATTGGTAACAGAATAAGCACCCATGTGGACCTTTATTCTCTCGGTGTGGTTTTATATCAAATGTTGACGGGTACAATACCGTTTCAAAGTAGCATGGTTGGACAGCATATGCATACACAACCACCCGCACCACGTCTCTTGCGCCCAGATCTATCCATTGTAGCAGAGCAGGTCGTGCTGAAGGCGTTAGCTACCCATCCTACAAAACGCTATATACGTGCAGCGGATTTTGCCGATGCTTTTCGCCAGGCTTTAGTGACTAAGGATGATGAGCAGAAACTCTCTGCTTCTCCTGCTCTACGATCTCCTGATGTGCATAGAACCGATGTAATCAAGAAAACAAGTTTTACGATCCCTTCGATGAGTGGTTTTTGGGGACCAGGTGCTTCTCAGGCTCCCGTTGTGCCAGAGCCGCCACCGCTAGTTCCCAGTCAGGAAGAGCACATTTCACCACCTCCGATGCCAATAAGTGGTCCCAGTTGGCGGTGGCCCACTATAGAAGAAGCAGACACTTCGTTTGCATCACAACCCACCGTCGCTGATTCTGTCAATCAACCCCTGGCAGCGTCTGATGTACAATCTCCAGTAAGATTGATACCACTAAAGACAAGCGCCAGAAGAAGACGTGTATTTGCTTTCGCACTCATCGCGTGTTTACTTATTCTAATGCTATCGGACGTTTTTATGTATGCAAATAGTCGTGCGGAGCTGTCCGGAGTGAAACCTGTTGCTGTACATAATCGTGGAGCGTACACTACTACGGTTCATACTACACCTGTCAATACTGCTATCAATAGTGGAGGTAACACTCCTGTAAATTCCGTAGGACCAGGCACCAGGAGTTTCCAGGTTGGGATGCATCCCTTGCTTGTCATCAAAGGGCAGGGGAGCAATGTAAGCATTCATACGGGGAATACGAACACTGTGGTAGTGATGGCAATGGCGCATGGGAATGGTAATAGAGCAGAGATATATTATGATCAAGCAAACGATGGACAGGGACATGATCGCATCAGTATAATGACGCATCCAGGGTATATGAATATTGATTATGATATAACGGTCCCAGGTGCGACCCTGGTTCAGGTGCAGGTCAATGGTGGTTCGGTCGCGGTTGACGGCGTGAGTGGAGTAACGATTGATACGGGGGGTGGAAATCTGGATATAGAAAATGTGCGTGGCCCGGTGAATGTGCATACAGAAAATGGTGATATTACAGCGCATGGTCTTACGGGAACTATGGATATGGAAGTGGGCAATGGTGGTTCAATTCGTGCAAGCAATGTCAACGGCTCAATGAAGGCAGTAAGTCATAATGGAGATGTCGTTGTGAACGAAGCAGTGTTAAATGGAGCCTCTATGCTAGAGACGAATTATGGCTCTGTGCATTTCGCTGGTGTTATTGACCCGCAGGGAAGCTATATAATGAGGACGATTAATGGGAATATTAATCTGACGTTACCGGGTGACGCTGCTTTTCAGCTTACAGGCGTTGTGGGTTCTGGCACGATCTATAATGCATTTGGTACCACTATAGTAGGATATGGTCCGCGTGCTCAGATTATGGCAACTATTATCAATGGTTCGGTCACAGTGAATAAAGCGCCTTAAGCTGATCCAATGTCTATAAAGAGGAGATTATAAGATTGGCAATCATCCATGCAGGCAGATTTGAAGCCATTTCCTATCTATATTACAGAGTAACGATTAGTCATAGATAAATAGATAATGAGCACATTGCAATTTCCTCTCTTTTGGGGTATCCTCTCAGGTAGGAGGCTAACTGTTGATGATGGATTTAAATATGCAAGCAGGAAACTCCTCATTTCTCATTCCGCATCGTTATCCAGGTCGGCTCATTGCTGCTGAAGGACTGGATGGCTCAGGCAAAAGTACTCAACTCCATCTGCTTAGTTTCTGGTTACGAGCAGAAGGCTACGAGGTCATTATGAGTGAATGGACCTCCTCTAAGCTGATCAAACGCGCCCTCAAAGCAGGTCGAAAACAGGGTTCATCCGATCCAAGGCTACTCAGTCTTCTTCATGCTGCTGATATTGCTGAGATGCATCAGAGCGACATTGTGCCAGCGCTCCAGCGTGGCGCTGTTGTGCTGGCGGATCGTTATGTATATACGGCCCTGGCACGTGATCTGGCGCGTGGCGTTGAGCACGAATGGGCACGCAACGTCTACCAGTTCGCGACCCGCCCAGATTTGAACATCTATTTCCAGATCAGTGCCGAGGAAGCTCTCAGGCGTTCATTAAGTACGAATCCCTTGCTTAAATATGAGCACAAGGCAGGCATGGAGCATACACCACAAAGCGATTCTATCGACAGCTTTCGTGCGTTTCAACAGCGTGTGCTTGATGCGTATGAAAGAATGGGCAGCCAATTTGCGTTCCTTTATCTGAATGCAATGTTGCCAGTAAAACAACAGCAACAACAGTTACGTGAGGCCGTTCAACATATATTACCTGGTGATTGAAGAGGAAGATGTTATGGCAGATGAGCCACAGAGGGAGGAGGAGGCGTCGTCTTTTGCCCCTTCTTTCCTTCATCCTGAGAAAGCTCGCTTGATCGTTCTAGAAGGGATTGACCTTTCGGGGCGCACCACGCAAGTGCAGCTTCTGCGAGATTGGTTAGTCGCGCAGCAGTATGCTGTAACTATTACTACATGGCGTACCTCACCCCTTATTGCAGATGTATTGGCACAGGCCCGTGCAAAATCACCATTATATCCTTTGACGTATAGCTTATTGTACTGTGCCGATCATCTTGACCGAACAGAGCGTGAGATCAAACCAACCCTGGCACGCGGTGAGATTGTGCTGGCGGATCGTTATGCATATACAGCTTTTGCACGAGATGAAGCTCGTGGCCTTGAAAGAGAGTGGGTGCGCAACCTTTATCATTTCACTGTTGAACCTGATATTGTCTTCTACTTGCATATTAATCCAGACGAAGCGGTCAGGCGTCGCCTGGCTCTGCAACAACAGCGTGAAACGTTGCAAGATACGCCATCGAAAAAGCAGAAAGATCAGAAAAGAAGGCGACAAGAGGTCGCATCTATGTTGTCTTTGACCGCTGAAGCACTGGAGAGTTTTCATGATTTTGAGATGAAAATGTATGATCAGTATCAACAAATGCAAAAAGAATTTGATTTTAGTGTAATTGAGGGTAGTCAATCAGTTGATCGTGTGCAAGCAATGTTGCGCCACGCGGTTATGCGTCTTTTGTAACGACGCGATGGTGTCGTAACGCGATGGTGTAGGGGCGCGATTTATAAGCCCGTCATTTGCCCGTCATTTGTCCATAATTTGATCTCCGTTTGTATTGTCATAAACGTGTTAAAAATGCTCTAAGTAAAGGATAGGAAAAAGCGAAGGAGCTCCCTGGCACAATGAAAATTTTGCATGTTTCCGATATTCACTATCGAGAGGCCCCTGAAACGTGGGTGTTGCTAAAAGAAGCATCAAGACAGTTTGAAATGATGCACCCAGATCTTATTCTGATCACGGGTGATTTAACGAATGATGGGTTAGATGAACAATTTTTACGGGTAAAGCGTTTTGTCTCATGGCTGGATTTTTGTCCAGTATTAATCATCCCTGGCAATCGTGATCTAGCAAAAACGATAGTGCCAGTCCCTGCCGAACGTAGTGACCTGGAATACTTTTTGCTCACACATCCTGAGCCTGCTTCTGTGTTTGATGAACTGGATGAACTGGAAGACGTGAATCATGGGCGTCAAGGTAAATTTCTTGATCATTTTCCCGCCACCGAGTTTTTCTATCGCGCCAATGGCACAGCAGCAGTGGGGCTGAACAGTACGCCAGAGATTGCTACGCGCCAGTTAGAAATGATGGCGCAGCATTTTCATAAAGGGCAGGAGGGAGAACTGCGCGTCTTCTGCGCCCATCACAGCTTTTTACCTGTCCCGACCAAGAAACTCAGGCCTGGAGATGTTGTACCTCGTGCAGCGGATATTCTGCAAACACTGATTGAATTAAATGTTGATCTGCTCTTCTGTGGCCATATTCATCGTAGTCATGTCTGGGAATTGTCTGATGGCAGGCATCGTCTGCTTTGTTGTAATGCTGGCTCATTGCTGGACACTTCTGGTAAAAAAGATAATGGCTTTCTAGAGATCGAGATTGAGAAGGATCTTTCTATTACCAAGCATTCTCTTTTCTCTCGTCGAACCGAGGTGCTCTACCAGCGTCTCCATTTTGGAACTGTGCTGCAAGATCGCCAGAGGTCATCTGGTTTGTTGACTGATCTAAGTGAACT
>JACDAE010000073.1 GCA_013695595.1 Ktedonobacteraceae bacterium
CCCGATGAACATTGTTGTTGGGTCTCCGGGCGGTGGCAAGCACACGCCCCTACGCCTCGTTGCAGTACAAAAAAAAGCCAGACCAGAGTGGCTAGCTTTTTTTCTTGCTGCGATCTTTCTGCGCCTTATAGTACGATTTCGGCTTGGGATGACGTTCAGTATCTACATAGGCAGCAGGGGCTGCATCCTCACGAGTGGCAACCTCTGTTTCCTCTCGCTCACTGATCAGCTCTTGCAGGTCATTGTAAATGCTATAGTTGTCGATCACCTCGGACATGCGTAGCATGTGGCGTAGTACTTGTACCTGAGTAATGCCCGTTTTATCGTTTTTCGCAGGTTCGGCTTTGGTTAGAAGCTTCTCCACGAGATCCATGCTATCATCATGCGCCCCAATCCCTTCGAGGCGACCTCGCACTGTCAGCAATTGCTCGTACAGGTTCATAGCAACTCCTTATTTGAACGCAGAGATTCGTTTCTGCTAGCAGTATGGTAACATAGAGCACGCATCTCGTCAAATTATTCTTACCAATTTCATCACTTTACGATGGGCACTTCAACAGGTTAAAAATCAATCCAGTGCACCTGCGATTATAATAATTTTTGATTCTTCTCATGCTTGAAATTCAAGGATTCTCTCGCATTTTATTCTATACTATCCAGATATATAATAAACCGCGTAACTGGATAAATACGACACCAGTCACGCGGTTTCCTCAAGAGAACAGAAACAACTACAACTTATACTTCCTTTGCACATACTCACCATTGAGCTTTCTTAATATAATCTGGTTATTTTCTAACCAGGAAAATAGGAGCGCACGCTGCATTGCGGCGCGTAGTGAAGCCTTTGCATACCTCCTCTGCTCACTATCTGTCTGTGCCTCCTGGCAATGCCATTCGGCCAGACGAAACGCAAGATCAGCCTTGTTTAGTGCCGCAATCTGTGTCGCAATTTCACTCGTACCCATTTCTACCTCTCACCTCAAAAGAAAAGGGGATGCTCATATACATCCTACTCACCTCTTTTTGTTGATATAGAATAGATACTCTTAAGTATAAAAAAACGATAGCCACTATGTCAATCATAATTCATTATGAGTTGAGGGAAGCAAGCTAAATCATTACAGCTCAACCAGTAGATGTTACATACCAGACACCATAACCACCAGCGGCATTATCACATGCGCCATTACTATAACTGCAATAGGTACCGGATATGCTTCCACTAGAGGCGGCCACCTGCCCAGAAAAGTACAGTGGAAGATTTCCATTTGTGCCAGCAAGTAAAAATGAGATTGCCCCACCGGCACTTACTGTTCCTGCAAAACTATTACTGCCTTGCAGTGAGGATGAAATGGTCGCATACCCGTTGATAGAGGTATTGCTCTGCCTGAATGGCGAAAGCTTCAGGTTGGCAGTCCTTGAAAGGCCGCCTATCTGGTCCGTGATCGTTCCATCGTATGCTCCAGCCAGAGATGGAACACCACTAGAAGCCGGTGGGGCAGGCGTTAGTGATGGCACCGGCGTTGGCGGCACTGGAGTCGCTGTAGGGCGTGGTCTGGGAGTGGGCGTGGCCGTAGGACGTGGTGTAGCCTTAGGACGCGTGGTAGGCTGGGATGTCGCCGCCTTCTTGCCAGCAATCACTGGCGTTGTCTTCGGCAACTGAGCATGGGTATCAGACGACGCAAAGAAGTTTCTCCCCACAGCTAATCCACCCACAAGCGCAAGAAGAAGTAACGACGTGAATACAACAGCAATTGCTCCACGCCTGTTGGTAGTGCGCACAGGTCTCGTTACGACGGTTACCGGTTCGAGAGGTTCACCGGTAGAAGGTTCATACATGACAACGGGAGCTGCTGCAAGAGGTCGATCCTTCTGATCGAAGCCTAACGCCTGCCAGAACTCCTCGACACTGGCAAAACGATCGGCGCTATTGATAGACATAGCCTTCTGAATAGCAGCAGAGACGGATGATGGAATAGACGGCACCAATTGTGCAACGGGTTCCAGAGGATCAGACTTCCTACCGCCGATCTGCGCCATACGGAAGAAAGCATCCGTGGGAATGACGCCAGTCAAAAGCACATAGAGGGTCGCGGCAAGGCCATAGATATCGGTGCGCGGATTGGTCCCCGTATCATATTGTTCGGGCGCTCCATACCCAGGTGAGCAGCGACGCACAGCCGTTGTCGTGGCATCTATATTATATTCTTTCGCAATACCCAGATCAACCAGCACCGCTTCATCGTTCGATGCAGGTACAATAATATTGGCAGGCTTCACGTCCCGATGAATAATAGGGGGATCTTGTTTATGCAGATAGCCCACAACAGCAAAAATTGGGGCCAGAATATCCAGAGCCTTCTCTACTGCAAAACGCTTCTCTGGTTGCTGAAGGCGCAGCCTCTCTAAGTTTGGCCCCTCGATGTAGTCCATAAGCATATATGCCCGCGCAGATTTGCCATCATCAAAGACCCGATAGACGCGCGGCAAGGCATGATGGTCTAACCGTTTGAGCACCTCGCATTCAAAAGCGAAACGCTCACGTTCCTGCTTGCTGGTATCAGTGATCTCTTTGAGCGCGAATAAATTGCCCCGCGTACGCTGATCGCGCACCAGATAGACAGCGCCGAAGCCACCACGACCCAGCAGATCCTCTATGACATAACGTCCCTGCACCACTGTTCCATTTGGGAGGATAGACTGTAGGTCTTGCACTTTTTTTACCTCTTTAATGTATTTACAAATTTATAAAGATAACTACATTTTATACATGGAAATATATGAAAAGCAGGGGGTAATTCCATAAAATTTATCCCCTATAAATAATACGACTCACATACAACTTATGTAGACATATGTATCGCTCGTTTGGTGTCGGAAGGGGTTATCTTCCAGGTTCCAAAGCCGCCAATGGCTTTGTTGCATTGTCCATTCTGCTGGCTACAATAGGTACCTGAAAGGGTGCCGTTTTGCTGAACCGTTCCCTGGAAAAAAAGCGGCGCGATCCAGCCATTACCGGATACCAGGAACTGGATTTTATGCCCACTGGTTACGCTTCCAGTGAAATTGCCATTTCCGATCAGGCCCTGTCCCACCGAAAAATAGCCATGAATGGTGGAGCCGCTTTGTTGAATAGTACTCAATGTCATTGTGCTATCGGTCGAAGGATTTGTGAACTGATCACTGATCTCTCCACTATAGCTTACCACGAGGAGAGGATACATTGCAGGAGAAATTGGTGTGGGCTGAGTAGTGGAAATGGGTGTCGGGCTATGGGTGGCAACGGGCGTCGCCTGTTGTGGAAGCGTCGCAACAGGCGTTGCAGGCTGTTTTGCGGCTGGTATAGACGACCCCTTTACAACAGAAACTCCCCTTGCAGAAGACAACCAGCCATTGATGCCGAAAAGAACCCCTGCAAGTAATCCTACGAGTATCAGCACCGCCAGCACAAGGGCAAACGGAACAGGGCGACGCAGAGTACGATGGACCCGCACCTGTGGAGTCTCATTGTGGAGCAATTCCTCAGAAATGGGAGCAACAGGAGGTGTTGCCAGGGTATGTTCATCAGCCATTGCAACAGGCTCAGCTATCATGACAGGTTCAGGTTCTTCCTCCAGAAGAGAATCTGGCTCCAACGCCTGCCAGAACTCCTCGACGGTTGCAAAGCGGTCGGCACTGTTAATGGACATTGCACGCTCGATGGCGTCGGCGACATGTTGCGGTATTTCTGGGATCATACGATTAACAGGGATGAGAGGCTCTTCATGTTTGCTCCCAAGCTGCGTCATGC
>JACDAE010000082.1 GCA_013695595.1 Ktedonobacteraceae bacterium
CGTTCTATCTGATCATGAACCATGAATTGGCGCCTGGATACTGCCTCTGGCTGGCTCCCCATGGTGAGATCGCTGCAATGGGGGTCGCAGGTCATCCACGCACATTTAACCCAACCACGTCTCTACACAAGGCCCAGGAACTCTTTCAAAACATCGTCGATATGCGCCAGGCTCACGTTGTTGAACGTAAAGCTGGCGTTATTCCAACTGGTGGACGCCTGAAACACGTCTATCGCCATGATGCACAGGGCCACGCTCTCTTGCTTGGAGATGCCGCTGGCCTCTGTGGAGCTGCAACCGGTGGAGGCATCTATCCCGCCTTGATCAGTGGACGCCTGGCAGCTCATGCGGTGGCAAACGAGGTCATGAACGGGACCGATGGTGCAATTAAAGCGTATCTCCACAATATTTCCCACGCCGGACGCCTCGGCCACTACCTGCGCATCGAAGATTGGTTGCGCCTGGTGCTCGACACTATGAAATCTGACGCCGACGTGAGCATGCTCTATGGGCTTTTTGCTTCGCCCGAAGGACATAAAATTCTGCAAAGCGCCCTGCTGGAAACCCCCATCATTGGCATGGATAGCAACTTCTTTAGCCTGTTACGCGGCTTACTCGGCAAACATCCACGCATCTATCGCTCGGCATTTCAGGCGGTCTGGCAACGCGTTACAACACCTGGGAAAGCGTAGATACGCGTGCCAATACCGTTATAAATGCCGCAACAGTAGGGGTAAGGGGTGGGTGAGTGGTGGTGGAAGGGGCCTTGTGCTTACCCTGGCTCCAAATCGTATCCGCATCATCCCACAATTTGGAGCAGGGTAAGCACAAGGCCCCTTCCACCCATCCACACCGCCCCTTACCCCTACTGCCAACAACATTCTCAGTATGAGGGCGCATACTTGCCACCACCTCTACGTTGGAATAGTTAGCAACTTCCATTTTGTCGCTATAAATAGAACTGTCATTGGCCTCACCGTTGAGATCAACTCCATTGCACCGCAACACTCTATTGGCATTTTCGTGGCAGGATATTTGTATACCCAGCAAAAATAGGTAGTATCTAACACGTACAGGAAGAACAGGCGTAGCCATGCAATCTCTACAAACAAGAAATCTAGCTTCAGAAATCAGTCCTACCCTTCCTACTGTTAACCGCCTCAACACAATCTATATGGTCTCTTACTTCATAGGAGGGTCGCTCGGCACCGCGCTTGCCACCTACGGATGGAGCGTGGCCCGCTGGAATGGCGTCTGCGCAGTAGGGATATTCATGCTGGTTATAGCTATCGGGCGCTATTTTCTCAAACAGCGCCAGGGGCGATAACAGTTGTCATCGTCCTCCCTCTCGTGATACCATGAAAACAACATCGTGATCTCTATACTATAAGAAAAGAAGACGTACATGAGTCTTGCATTCCTACGTGCCTACCCACCTGTTCAGCCACCACAAGGTTCCGTGTACTGGCTCCCCTTTCGAGGCGATAACGTGCTCGTCAAAACTGCACCAACCGGCTTCGAGCTTTTCCAGAGCACTGAAGAAGGTATACCTACGCCCTTGCAGACAACGCTCTACCTTGGGACATTGAACGGGCGGGCCTGCGTGACGGGTGAAGTGGGACAAGATTTCGTCTTGCCGGAGGGTTGGAGCGAGCAGACGCAACGCACACTCTTTGGGCGCATTGATGACCAACTTCAGAGCGTCATTGGCTATGCCACACAGATACTGCGCTGGCAACGTACTGGCCGTTATTGCCCTGTATGCGCCCATGCAACCGAAAGTCTCACCGGCTCATGGGGCCGTATCTGCCCTAACTGTGGTCACACTATGTATCCACCCTCCACGCCAGCTATTCTGGCCCTGATCCATGATGGCGAACGTATGCTATTGACCCATAAGCCCGGCTGGGGCAATAAACGTTATAGTTGTATCGCCGGCTTTGTAGAACCTGGCGAGTCGCTGGAAGAATGTGTAGAGCGCGAAATATATGAAGAGGTCGGCTTGCACGTAACGGATATCGCGTATATAGGCAGCCAGCCCTGGCCGTTTCCCCATCAGTTGATGGTTGGCTACACCGCACGCTACCTGAGTGGAGAGATCCACCTGGATGGGCTGGAATTGGATGATGCGCTCTGGTTTACGCCCGCCGCTTTACCAGAACTGCCACCACCACAGAGCCTGGCCCATCGCATTATCACCACATGGATCGCTGCACAGCGCACTTCGTGATACACGTAGAGGCGTCACCTTGCCGATAAAAAACCAGATACGTGCATAGGTTTCAACACACTACATAATGTGGTACAATACGCTTGCAAGAAGACCCATCAATTTCCTGAACGTATGCGATACGGCGTTGCTGGATTCATCCCGGCTGTCTACGTGCATCGGCGCAACGTAAACGATCCTGCAAACCATTTCATTCATCCAAAGTTCTTCTTGTTTACGCTGAGAGATTCTCAAGCCAAAAGGAGACAGAAGACCGATGCAGAAACTAACACTCTCCATTCTGCCGCATCAATTTGCAGTATGCCGCCTCGATCCCAATGGTCATATCCCTTCCTGGGCATTACTAGGCGATGACTTTGTCTCTCTTACGAGAACATCAAGCGAACTCTCTGTCGTCTGCATGCAGGAAAATGTGCCACACGAAGATACCACAACCGAACGTGGCTGGTACTGCCTGAAAGTCAACGGCCCTTTCGATTTTTCTGTGGCAGGCATACACGCTTCCCTCGCCATTCCCCTTGCCGACGCCGACATCAGTGTTCTTTCTATCGCAACCTATGAAACCGATCACTTGCTTATTAAAGAGGAAGATCTGGAACGCGCCATTCAGACGCTCACCCAGGCAGGACATACCATACTACGATAGTGCCCTCATGTTGTGTAGGGGCGTGTGCGCGGCCCTACACAACATGGGATTTGCCTTCTTGCTTTTTAGCCAATGCTTCTTGCAAAGGAACCCAACACTTTACAGAATGTTGTATGTTCGGCCAGATGTGCAAGCGCGGTGCGTACAGCAGGCTCATCGCGATGGCCTTCCAGGTCGAGGTAGAAGACATATTCCCAGGGACGCTGCCGCGATGGGCGCGACTCCAGTTTGAGAAGATTGATTTTGCTCGCCGCTAGAAAACCCAGGCATTGATAAAGCGAGCCAGGCTGGTGTGCGGTTGCCATCACCAGCATTGTTTTGGCTGGCCCTTCGTGATGTGGCACAGATGTGCGACTGAGCACAATAAAGCGCGTAAAGTTATCTTTGATTGTCTGAATGCCACGTGCCAGTATCTCTAATTGGTACAAATCTGCCGCGCCAACCGCCGCCACCGCCGCGACACCTTCCAGATTCTCCTCGCGAATCATCTTTGCACTACCAGCAGTATCGTACGTAGCGACTATCTCGACATTGAGGTCGCGCAGGTAGACATCACTCTGTGCCAGCGCCTGAGGATGGGAAATAACGCGTTTGATATCGCTCAGTTTCTGGCCGGGCAAGCATAACAAACAATGATTGACTGGATGGCCGATCTCGCCGGTGACAAATAGATCGTGCTGGCGCAACAGATCGTAGACATCGTTGATGCTGCCAGCCTGCGAATTTTCGACTGGCACAAGGCCATATTCGACCTCACCACTGGCAACCGCGCGGAACACATCTGCAAAGGTGCGATAGGGAGCAGGTTCGGGGGTGAGAGTCGCATTGCGGCCAAAATAG
This sequence comes from Ktedonobacteraceae bacterium, assembly GCA_013695595.1. Classification (GTDB taxonomy): domain Bacteria; phylum Chloroflexota; class Ktedonobacteria; order Ktedonobacterales; family Ktedonobacteraceae; genus JACDAE01. Next base: position 3,717 of record JACDAE010000082.1, read on the forward strand.
CTCATCACAGCTTCATCGCCAAATGCCCCACGTTCACCCTGAAAGGCTACTGTAGTGGAAGATTGAGAGGAATTTTTGCTGGTTGTGTTGTCTAATTCCTGGTTCGTAGATTGTACCATGATATTGAAGAACTCCTGATATGAATACTTGTGACGATTGTGCCAGCTTGCAGGCGTATTGTCAAGGGTAGAGGAGCACGCAACGCAAAAAGAAAAGAGGCGAGCCTGGGGGCCTGCCTCTTTTCTTTTTGCTCAAGCTGCACGAGCTTACTGTATGTTGTAATGGCCTTTATGGTAGTATCTCATACCAACGCCAACCACCTTCACAGGCTGCAATTCCTGAAGCATGATCGGCTCTCCACACTTATCACAGACACGAGTAGTGATATGATTGATGGCTTCGCGATTTGCAAGCGATGCACGAGCGGTCTTTGAAAGTTCACCCTTCTTTGGCATTGATTGCTGTCCCCTTTCCCGAATATCTGGTCTCTTGATTATCTCAAGTATGTAGTTTTTTATCTTTCTACATAGTGAAACACGGCTACCCCGTGTTTTATTTCCGCCAGTATATCACACAT
>JACDAE010000106.1 GCA_013695595.1 Ktedonobacteraceae bacterium
CCCTGCATCGTTTGTCCAAGCGAGAGGCGCAGGTTCCACACCCATTGGCACGCAATCTGCCACAGTTCTTGTCCGCACTCGTGTACGAACACCACCGATCAGGATCTTCTTCAATGTCTTCATCGGTCAGTACCGCCCGCGATCAGCTCCACGCCCATGATACAGGTCCAGAACATCTTCGAGTAGGAACCTGTCGGCAGGGAGCGTGGTGATGAAGAGTTCATAGACCCATTCACCAACACGTTTGCCCACCGTTACAGGCTTCCCGGTGGGAGGAGCTCGATGTCGAGCCACAAGGATGCGTGCTTGAGGCAGGTTTTCACCCAATGGGAGCCAGCCTCCCTCAAAGAGCTCAACAACTGTACTCGTGCTCATGCTCATGACATTTGTTGTCGGTGGATGTTGCAGCACTTGTTGGATCTGAGGATGTTCTAAGCATTGATATCCTCTTCCTCGCGTCACGAGATGAACGCCAGCATTCATGATCTGCGCGATCACGGATGCATCGCCATATTGTCCATCGAGGCGAACGAGAGCCACCTCTGCCGTAAGAGCGAAGTGTGCCAAGTAGGTGGTAATGGACTGGAGTGCCAAGGCAAGTTCGCCGCGATAGTCCCCATTACCACGACCTGCGTAGGTGCCGATCCATTGTCGGGTATGCATTTGAAGAGTTGTCGTCCGTGTACGTACCACTTCCCCTCGTTTACGTCCTTTGTAGCCAGGCGCGCAGACGGCATCGAGTCGACGTTGTGCAGGAGGCAATTCAGGAGTGCAGGGCAAGGCTCGTTGCCGAGCGGCTTGGCGTGTTGCATCGACGTCAAAGACGATATGCCGACCTCCTTGCCGATCCCAGATGCCTCCGATGGTCTGCGATGTCCATCCATCTGCAAATGCATACTGCTCGAAGATCGTGCGAAAGGATTGTAAGCAAGGACGATCTACATCAGCGAGGAAGCGGCTCAAGCTCGATCGATGAGGAAGGTTCTTCCGTCCAAAGAGTGTCACGAATGTGGTTCCGAAAGGCTGTAATCGCTCAAAGAAGTCAGAGAGCGTCCGCTCTCCACTGATCGCATACCCCAACAGCAAGGCGAGGAAATCAATGGGTTCATAGCTGCCGAAACGTCCGCGTACCAAACGGAGTTGGTGTGCAAAGGCTTCAAGATGTTCATTCATCGCCAGATGCTGAGTCAGAATGACCTGATCGCGCGAACCATGGGGGAACCGAGAAACGGTCAACAGGAGAGGTTTGAACCTCAATACAAGGGTTAGGTATCATAGATAGAGAGACCTCCTTCTGAGAAATTGTTTTGTTACCTTCTCATTAGAGGTCTTTGCCTTCTTCCTCTGCAAGTATCTTGTGTATAATCTCGTTGCGCATCCCGTGGGGAGAACCCACTCTTCAGGGCATTTACCATCAACAAAGGAAAATACTGCTCAGTTATTGTACTCTCGTTGCGCATTCCGTGGGATTTGACATCCCAAGGGCCAATACTCCGTATTCTTCTGAGTTCAGGTGTCATGTAATCACCCCTTTTCTTTAAGTACATCTACCTTAGACCCCAAGACGCTTGCGCCATTCCTTCACGAACACAGGTGGACCGGGCATATCAGGAGCAGGTAAGACCTGATTGCAGATGTATGGGCCTGGGGGGGTTATTGGACTCATGAGTTCTACCGTCCCATCAGGGCGGAAGGCGGATAGCACTCCCATTGCCGCGCGGCTTCTACTTTTCCCATTCTGCGCATCTATCGTGCAATATGCTCTTACCCAATCACCAATCTGCATCACCTCTTTGCAAATGTATGGACCTGGCGCGGGTCTTGGACTTATGACATCTAGCGTTCCATTAGGGCCGAAAGGAATCGGACTCATGAGTTCTACCGTCCCATCAGAGCGGACGGCGGATAGCACTCCCATTACCCAATGACTTTTCAATATCCCATTCTGTGGATCCATTGTGCAGAATGCTCTCGCCCACTTACTAATCTGCATAGCTATACTCCTTTACTGGGGTGATATGTGCGAAGCTGTTAGGAAGTGTAAGGTAGCCAAATAGCTCTTCCATGACAGCGTATTCCACCTTTCCCATCATGCCGCTTCCCACTTGCATTTCCCCCACGTCTCTGCTAGAGTAACTGGCAGCAGAAAGGAGTTTCTGGTGCCAGTAAAACCTTAGCTATTCTATCTTTTCTGCTCAGACAAAACGAGCAAAGGTCAGAATAAACGGCGAAACCTGGCAGCAGAAAAGTTTATCATGCCAAATGAAGGCTTCCTTTGCACTTCCTAACAGCTTCGCGCATATCACCCCTTATTGCAAATGTACCGAGGAAAGCAACTGGCGAGCCGTATGCCTTGAAAGGGGCATGTACGGTTCTGAGAGGGGCGGATGGAAAAGGACCTCAAAGGGTACCTCGCCAGCCGCCTACTCTACCATATCACCTCTACTATGAAGTGATATGTCGTATAATATCGTTTGCTAGTCCTAGCGTAGAAGCTGTTACTATGGGAGTATGTTTATCTTGTGAAAATGTATTGTAGTGTCTATACTTTAAGCTTGTTTTATCTAATGTAAGCATCACTCCACCGGCCTCTATAACCAGTCCATATGCGACAGCTATTTCCAAATTCTGTTTACGTGTACACTCTAATACTGCATCAACAGTGCCCATTGCCACATCAGTATAGTGAACTGCTGATGAATACATACATTGAATATTAAAGCCAGCTAAGCTCTTAGCAAACAATTCTCTATTAACCTCAAAATAGTTATCAATATAAATCTTTGTAGTCTCTTGTAGTTTTATTGTATCTGAACAGCTAATAGCCCTGGATTCTCCGTCTATAACGACAAAACTTCCCCCCCCCTTTTTTGCAAAGAAAAGCTCCGGCTTGGGGGAGTGTATCATAACTCCGCAGAAAAGATAGTCCCCATAAACCGGGGTTAAGCTTGAAAAAATACTTAGCATCGTTCCATATCTTCCTTTGCCCCTTTGCGATGTATAGACACTTGAACCATCCAACCCATCCAGTACCCCCAGAAACAGTGGATTTTCTCCAATTTCTGTGATTCCGTGCTCCTCCGAAATGAGTCTTATTGGAACATGCATAACCCTCAACGTGTTTATGACTGCTTCTTCTGCCTTGATATCAACAAGTAAAGCGGTTTCTCCAAATTGGTTTTTCTGTATTTTCTCTTCACCATGGAAACCAAGTTCTTCATGAATCTCGTACGCTTTGCGGAGTCCAGAAATTGCAATTCGCTCTAATTCTTCTATTGTCATAATCTTATCCCTATCTGAAATCATTCTAGAGGTAGGATCAGGACAAGGGTCTGTGGTGCAATGGAACAGTAAAGTGGCTTAAGCCTTTATTTGGCATCTCAAACCAATTATCGAAGTGGATAAAAAATCTCTGTCACCTTTTTCTCTGTTATGTTCACGCCTGCTCTGCATCTACTACTTACATATAAAGGCTCTTTGTAACTAATCAGGTCTCCTAGAGACTTGCCAACCCGATCCAGATCAGATAGAGTAAAGGCATGACCGAAGAAGACGAACTCAGCTTGCTGCGAGAGCAAGTGAAACAAATACCAGTGCTTCTGCAAACCATCACGGAGTTGCAGAACCAGGTGAAAGCGTTGCAAGATCGGCTGGTCAAAGACAGCCATAATAGCTCGTTGCCGCCATCCTCAGATCGGTTTGTGCGTCAGAAGAAAACGAAAAGTCTGCGCAAGAAAAGCGACAAAAAGGTGGGAGGCCAACCTGGTCATGCAGGGACGACGCTGGAACTGTCGGCGACCCCTGATCAGGTGCTCACGCTTGCTCCGGTCAACGAATGTCAGCATTGTCAGGCCAATTTGAGCGAGACTCCTGCGTCCAGCATCGAGCGTCGGCAGGTCATCGATGTGCCACAACCACGCCCAGAAATCATCGAGTACCAGGCTCAGTGGAAATGGTGTCCGCATTGCCAGGGGTACACTAGCGCGACTTTCCCCCCCATCGCACCTGCGTCTGTGCAATATGGCCCGCGGATCAGCGCCATTGCAGTGTATTTGCTCGTGCAACAACTCCTTCCTCAGGCTCGAACGGCAGAAATCTGTGCCGAGGTGTTGGGCGTCCCACTTGCCCAGGCAAGTCTGGCACACTGGCAAATCCGTGCCGCCAGCCGCCTGCAAGCCGTCGAAAGCCAGATCAAAGCGGCCTTGATCCAGGCACCAGTCATTCACCAGGATGAAAGCGGACTGTATGTGATGGGCAAACGGTGGTGGGTCCATGCCACGAGTACCCGTCACCTGACCCATTACGCTGCCCATCCCAGTCGCGGGGCTGCTGCGCTGGAAGCTATCGGGATTGCGCCGCAGTTTGACGGCACCAGCATGCATGATGCGTGGCCGACGTATTTTCAGTACGGGTACGGCCATGCCCTGTGTGGGGTTCATCTCTTGCGGGAACTGACCTTTCTGGCCGAAGAGCACGCCTGCACCTGGGCCAAAGAACTGAGTGCGTTGCTCTTGCGCATGAAACACGCCACGGATGTGGCTCGTACACAGAGGCTCTGGATGGTGCCATCCCCCGAGCTTCTGGAACTGCTGGGGGCTTACGACGACCTCCTCAAAGCGGCTGATCTTCTTCATCCGCAGAGCCTGTCCCCTCCAGGCAAACGGGGACGCCCCAAACAAAGTGCGGCACGCAACCTGCTGGATCGCTTGCTGACGCGCAAATCGCAGGTGCTCGCCTTCCTGCTGGATTTGCAGGTCCCCTTTGACAACAATTTGGCCGAGCGCGATGTGCGCATGCTCAAAGTCCAGCAAAAAGTGTCGGGCACCTTTCGCAGCGAGCAAGGGGCCGTTGGATTTTGCCGCATTCGTGGCTATCTTTCCACGCTGCGCAAACAGGGGCTCCACTTGCTGGATGCTTTGGAGGCAACGTTGCGTGGTCAACCCACTCTCCCTTCTTTCAAGGTACCCTGATTAGTTACTTTAATTTAAAGATAAAAATAGACGAGTTATTGTCATATCTCGTGTGTGGCGAGCAGAAAAGAATGTGAAAGGTAAGTACCCCATGTTGTTCGACACTTTTGAGCACACTCAAATCACCACTCGTGGAGCTACTATTGCGTTTGTCAAAGGGGGGCAGGGCTACCCTATTTTGCTACTGCATGGC
>JACDAE010000108.1 GCA_013695595.1 Ktedonobacteraceae bacterium
CTCCCGGCCTCTATACCAGTGGAAGTGCAGGTTGTAACAACGTAACACCTAAATTCCTGGCAAGCGCCTGGATGGCAGGACGTTTCACCAGTTGTACTGCCTATAGCGCCGCTAATGCGCAGTTGACCGATACCTGGAATGTCTTTGGTCAGCATACTAAGACAGCGTATGATGCCACACAGGGATTGCTGCCGATGGCAATTACTGATGTGAATAATCTGACGACGAGTACCATTTATGTATATGATGGTTCAGGCAACCCGATCGTACAGAGCAAAAATTCGGATGAGACGGGTGCTTATACAAAGCAAGGAACGCTTAAATCGACCTGCACTGATAGTAGTGTGTATCCGTGCCTGGAAGTAGATAGCAACAGCTCGTTGTATAGTGGTGCAGTGAACCGGGTCTTCTATGACAGCATGGGCCGCAAGGTCGAAACGCTCACTCCGGGACCGGATGCTACGCACACCACGGTAAGCTTTACCGTCTACAATGATGTCAACCACTCAACCTTTGCGAGCCAGCCTCTGGTCATTGCCGCACGCACGACCTGGCTTGATCCCAATGATCCTTCGGTTGCGTCTTTGGGAGGTACCGCTACCTATGTAGATGCCGCTGGCCGTACGATTGCCACAATGGATGCAATTTTCTCTGGTGGTGGTAATAGCGGTACCACATGTCCTTCCCTGGCCGCTTACACAGCCCAGTGGAGTACTCCACTCACTCGTGCGACGACGTGTACCAGTTATGGTCTTGGTACGGTCAGTGGTGATAATAATACTTACGCGGTGACAACTGTGATTGATGCCAATCAACACGTGCAGGCGAGCTATACCGATGTATTGGATAGCGAAAAAACGCCACGCATTCGTTATGTAGTGATGTATGGTGGCACGTATGGTGGCACCCTCAGTGCTACAACTCAGACGACTACGCAATATAATATATTCAATAAGCCCACCTCGATCACTGTTACAGATCTCGCACCTCAATCAGGGCAGACGATTACCAGTGTTACAACTACCGTGCAGTACGATGCTCTTGGCCGCCTGACTAGCCTGAATGATCCTGATCGAGGGACTCACACCTATAGCTACGACGCGGATGGAAAGCAGCTCACAGATGCTTCCGGAACGCGCATACTTGGAGTAAGCTATGACTTGCTGGGTCGAGCTAGATGTGTGCAGGATGCCGCGCCGACGACCGATGGGTCTGGCAATTGTAGCAGTGGGAGCCATCCACTTGTACAAAGCACCTATGACACCACGACGTTAGGTACTCAAGGAAGCAGCGACTTCCCAATTGGTCAGGCAACGAAGAGTATCGCCACAACGTACTATCCTGACGGCACCTCCGCTACTACGACCGAACAGTTCCAGCATGATCAGCGTGGTCAGGTGACCGCACAAACGTTGCAGATCTCGCTCCCCGGAAGCTGGAGTGTCACAACAGCCCTGCCAACATATCAGGAAACACAGGCCTACAACGATGCGAACCAGCAAACTATGACCCAGACGACGGTTGGTGGTCAGGCAGGATATACCTTCACCCAGGCCTATGATAGTACGACTGGTCAGCTTACGGGACTTAGCAACAATAGTACAGGAGTAGCCAATCTTGCTACATTGGCCTTTAATAATCAGGCCCAGGTGAGTGATATCAATTTCCAGACCACGACTGGGAGCGCCCTTGCCGATCTCAATTTTAGCTATGATGGAGACCTGCGTCCTGCTGGAAGTAGTGCCACATGGCAGAGTGGAAGCGGGGGGACTGGTACGATCTTCAGTCAAGGTGTGGCCTACGATACTATGGGGAATATTATCAGTAAAGTCACAACTCATGGAAGCGTGAGTGGCCTGAATAGTAGCGGAGGAACAGCCACTGAAAACTTCTGTTATGATGAGCAGAATCGTCTGGTCTGGGGAGGAAATTCTGGTACACAACCAGGAGCGGGAACTGGCATTTGTGGCAATGCCACGCTGAACAATACGCTGGGTGGTAATAGCTACAACACCAACTATGCGTATACCAATGTAGGGCAGATCTGGCAGGAGCCGCTGAGTGGTGTGGGAACCGAGCAGCAGGCGCTCTACTGTGATAGCAGCCATCCGCACCAGTTGACAGGTCTTTATCCCCTGGGTACAACCTGCACAAACCTGGCGAATGCCAGCTATAGCACTGGCTACGATGCCTGGGGCAATCTCACAAGTCGTACATACAATGGCAGTACCGCGACGCTTTCCTATGATAAGCTCGATCATCTGACCCAATGGAATGCGAGTAGTAGCAGCCAGGGATGGTATGTTTACGATGCATCGGGGCAGCGTGTCTTGCAGCGCAGCACGACCAGTAGTACGAACTTGACCGTCTACGCATTTGGCCTTGAAGAGCATGTTTATGATGGGTCAGGTACGCACCAGAACGATACGTACTACTATACCCTGAACAAGCGTTTGATTGGTGCCCTGAGTAGTAGTGGAACTCAGTTCTATCTGACGGATACCCTGAGCAGTCTGCTCTCGACGTTTAATGATGTTGCTGGCAGCGCGATCATTCTAGGCAACCAGATGTATACTCCTTATGGTACGAAAGGCTACACAGCCGGATCGATGGGTACTAGCAAAGGCTATACGGGGCAGTATGAAGATCCGAGCGGGTTGGGTTATTACAACGCGCGGTACTATGATCCGGTGATTGGGCGGTTTATCTCGGCAGATATTGTGCAGGGGAACGTCCAAGGGGCAGACCCATATGCCTATGTGGGTGGGAGTCCAGAGGCGAAGAATGATCCGACTGGGCAGTCGAGCATATCGCCGTGTGGATATTGTGGAGGTGGTGAGTCAATGCAAGATCTGGCGGATGCGTATGGGCAGCATCAGATTCCAAAAGCCGGATTCTGGTTTAGTAACATGGGATTGACCCTCTACCTGTACTTGTATTACCCCAAATTATTCGGTTCATTGCTAACAGCCAATGGTGGAAGTCAGACGCATCAGGTATATAACCGATTAAGTGCAGAAGCCACGAACTTCTTGAGTCTTAATAACGGCACAGACTGGAACGCAAATCCTGCAATGCATGGACTTTGGTTGGGGTTAGAGAGAGCATCTGCAAGGTTTGCTCCCTCCACGATGTTTGCTTCACTAATGACTGCTCTGATCGGCGGAGGCAATCCTCAAGATCAGGGGGGAGAGTTTGATGCATTTGCAGGTGGTGACGCAGGTGGTTCACTCGATTCCGATCTGATTTGTAGCTTCAGCGCAACGACGGAGGTGGCAACCAATCATGGAAAGCAGGCCATTGGGAAGCTCCATATCAGTGATAAAGTATGGGCGTACAATCCGAAAACCCATAAGATCGAATTGCAGCCTGTCTTGCATATCTGGATCAGTCGTGACAATGATTTAGTGGATCTCACTATTAGTTCCACCGTGTTCATGCCACAAGGTAAGGGAACAAAATCGACTGGTGAGGTGATCATACCAACGAGAAGCATCCGTTCTTGACACAAGAGAAGGGCTTCTTGTCGGTTAGTCAGCTCAAAATTGGAATGCATGTGCTACGGGGGGATGGCGGTCTGGGCGTCATTACAGGTTGGAGAATAGTACCTGGCGTACAGACGATGTACAATCGGTAACTGCCTTATGCACCTGTACTGTCTTATCGCCTTGGGCGCAGGCTAGCATAGTTCCTTGTGACGACCAGGAGATATCATTGATATAAATATGAGGGGGAGCCTGGTAGGTATAAAGTGAGACCATGCCTGGTGGTGGGACGGGTTGTTTGGCAGGGGTTGCGGCTCTGCTCCACCAGAGGCTACCTCCGACTCCTAAGGCGATGGCAAGACCTCCTCCCAGTCCTGCTATAAGTGATCTTCTTGACAATGAAGGGCGCTCACCTTGTTGTTGGGGCTTTTCAACGAGAGGAGATACATTGACGGCATCTTCTGTTGACTGGTGATCTGTATTCTGAGAAGATGCAAGCTGTTGAGCCAGGGAATCAGTGCTATCAAGTTGCCCTGTATCAAGTTGTTTTGCCCGTAAAGAAGCACCATCGAGTTGTTCAGTGTCAACTTGCTTCATCGGGAGAGGGGCATCATCGAGTTGTTCAGTGTCAACTTGCTCAGTCGGAGAAGCATCATCAATGAGTTGCTCATAATCGGCTTCTAATACTGGTTAGGACTCCTTTTGTTCAAATCCCAACTCTTCGAAACTTTTGCCAAAGAGTGCTGTAAGCTTCAAACGGAAATGTGGGCTAGGTATTGTTACAGAGCGTTCCCATCGCCTCACTGTAATTTTTGTGGTTTCCAGACGATCCGCCAATTCTTGCTGTGACCATTTGCGGCGCAGACGTTCTTCTCGTAACAAGGAGGTGGCTATTGTTTTCTTTACTTCTGGCATTAAGGAGATCCGTTCCCTTTCTTCTTGCTAAAAAGATTATATTATGTAAAATGCAGCAAAAGCAAGATGATCCCCTATGAGAATTGGTGTTCTTCCGAAAATCTCTCTAGTTATTACGAATCGGGTTAAAAAGAGAGGATAATGATGATAGCGGATATCCCAAGAAGATGCTTAGATGGGATCAGACGTGTGTGAGGTGTTTTCATTGAGGGTATCAGTCTCCCCAACCGCCTGTAAACGTGCTAATGAGTGATCGAGCCAGGTCAGTTCGGCATCAATGAGATGGAGAAGATGATCAGTTGCAATCTGGACGAGGAGTGTACCAGTGTCCAGGGTCTGCAATTCCTCTGCCACGGCCTCGCGGCGTCGGGCAACGATAGTGCGACGTTCCTCAAGCAGCTCTATGCTCTCGGCAACGGGTAGTCCAGCCAGAAAGACAACAGCCGTATCCACCCCGCTGTGAGCCGGTTCATAACTAAGCAAGATCTCCCGCCTCAATGCGTTGAAATACTCCCTGCCTTTGTCCGTAATTTCGTAGGTCAGGCGCTCACCACGTGCGCCACGCGTTCCGGGCTCTACCTGGACATTCAGGTAGTGATCCTGCGCCAGACGATCAAGCAGGTAATACACGTTGCCCTTTTTGAGGTCCGCATATAGCTCGCCATGGGCTCTCACAATGCGATGGATCTCATATCCATAGAGCGGTTTATGCAACAACATCCCCAGTAACAGAAGAATTTTATGCATGAATTATTTTCTTTTTGGTCGGCAAGGCATTGCTTATCTAGCGTATTAAAGGATACCACACAACAAGGGAGCGGTATTGTCACGGAAAAGTATTTCAACGCACAACCTGAAGCATGGCGCTATCCAGAACGATATGCCCCAGGATCAAGATCACCAGGCCCACCATGACCCAGAAGTGGCTGCGCTGTACTATTCTCCTTTGCGCTAGTTTCGGCCAACTCAGCGTGCGCCCCAACAAGATCTGTGCACCCACCAGAAACATCGCAATTGTAGCCAGGTAGAGGCCGAGAGTGTTCACGATTAACGCGAGTTCGCTGCTCATAGAAAACCATATGTGGATCAGCAGGGCGATGCCCAGGCTATAGACCAGCCAGGCGTGCAAGCGCATTCTGGGTAAAAATGGTTGTATTGGCCCTAGAAATCCTGCCCGCAACAGAAAGGGATAGGCAATAATAGCGATAAGCAGCACCATCATTACCCACCCGGTAACGCTGGTAATTGCGTAGTCAATCATACAACGTCCCTTTCTATTTCAGGTGAACGAAGCCCGTCAGTATCACGATTTGAGTGGAGGATAGAATGCCATCTGAGCCAAGGATACCATCAACCTGGAGGACCGCGCCAACTTTGACTTGCGAACTGCTGCCCATCACGACTTTTGCCGCATCCCACTTTATGCTGACTGCTTTCCCTGCGTGTGAGTAGGTGCCATCGCTATTTTTCTGGAGGAGAGTGCCGTTCAGGAGTGCTTGAGAGGGCATCTCGATAACCTCTACCGCTTCCTTGATGTGAGCGCCTGGAGAAGCTGAAGCTACCTGTGAGGCTGATCCTCCCATCATCTGCGAGAAGCCCAGATAGAGTGGGATGGCGATTGCGGCAATAATACCAACAATTAAGAGTCCTAATAACAGCGGACCACGTGAACGGCGCTGCTGCCTCTGACCGGGAGATGTTTTTAAGCTTTTCATTGTCGTTCTTTTCCTTGCTTTTATGGATGCCCACTACCGGGGCATGTTGCTTCTCTGCTCTTAGTCAGTACTGACTTTATGAGTATACCATGCTTATGAACAGGATACAATAGCTTCGATTAAAGGGATCTCGCAAACAATTGACTTTATGTGCCATATTCTCTATACTAGCTGTATAAGCAGTCTATACTTTCTTCATACATCAGGAGAGGCCATTGAAAATCACCATATAGGCAGTAATCAGTACAACAGAAAGCGGATCGCTCTTTGTTTTAACCAGGAGTACGCTTTATAGATGAGCAAACAGCTTTTCAGCTCCGTTGCTTTCCTCTTTTTTCTTTACTGCCGTATGGTGTGCTTCCAGACAGCAAGCGTGGTGCTTTCTGCTGGGTGAAATGAAGCCTGTACACATCTTCTCCCATCTTTTCTCAGATGACCTTGCTTCTTTTCCATGATTAAATGCACAGCATACGGCATCATCATAGTGAGGTGATATGTATGTTTTTAACTATCCGTGGACTTGTAAAATCGTATGGTGCGATAAACGTCTTACAATCAATCGATCTGGTCATAAATCAAGATGACAGGGTGGGCCTGGTTGGCCCCAATGGCGTGGGCAAGTCAACCTTGCTGCGCATTTTGACGGGTCAGGAGGAGGCCGACGAAGGAGCCTTTACCTATGCGCCCTCGGTCGAGGTTGGCTATCTCCCACAAAATACGCCAGACTTTTATGGGCGCAGTGTCCAGGACCTGATCATGGAGGCGGTCGGTCACCTGCGCCAGTTAGAGGAGCAGATGCGGCAGTTGGAGGCCGAGATGAGCCGCCAGGGCGACGGAGAGCAGCTCGCAGTGCTTTTAGAGCGGTATGATCATACC